>DBEZOM010000094.1:0-10545 GCA_048252855.1 Ruminococcus sp. | reverse complement strand
CAAAAGACATTCGCTTTTACGGTATGCTGAAAACGCTGGGCACTACGCCGAAGCAGATACGCAGGATAGTCCGCATACAGACATTCACGCTCTCAGCGACCGGAATACCCGCGGGGTTGCTTTTGGGCACGCTGGTTTCATTCAAAGCCGTGCCGCTAGCCTTGAAATTGTATAACGACGGCAGTTTGCCGCTGGATATGAAATTCCACCCCTCGATATACATAGCGGTGCTGCTTTTCGTATTCATCACGATAGTAATGAGCTGCCGCAAGCCCTCTAAGCTTGCAAGCGGTATCTCGCCGATAAACGCTATGAAGTACAACGGCTTAGGCGAAGAGAAAGTAAAAGCGCGCAAGAGCACTGACGGCGGCAAGCTCAGCAAAATAGCTTTTCGCAACGTGTTCCGCGAAAAGAAGAGGGCTATCGTAGTATTCGCTTCCCTCTTTATGGGCACGATGGCTTTTCTATCGGTCAACACATTCATAGACTGCTTAGACCCTGTAAATTATGCAAAGTACTACGTCAAGAACGATTTTACCATATACCCCAACGGCGTTTCGACAGTAGCAGGAGCGACCGTGGAAGATGTGGAGCAGGAAAAAGACGCGGTAGCAAAGCTTATCGAGAAAATAAAAGGGCTGAAAGGCATTACGGACATGGATGTCACTAAGTGCGAAGAAATAACGCTTGACTTTGACAGAGATGTATATATGCCGTTTCTTGAAAGCGGAGCGTACGAGGAAACAGACCTGAACGAATTTGCCGAGTCTTACGAAAAGTCGCCCGACCTATACACAAGCACGGTTATATACGCGACAAAGGAAGAGATAGAAAAATACAACGAAAAAGGCGCTCACAAGATAGACGTTAACAAATTTGAAGCGGGTGAGATATGCGTTATAGGCGTTATCGACGACGACGCTCACGCGAAGCAGATGATCGGCAAGACAATATCCATGAGCGATCGTTACGGCGACGGAAAGCTTAAAATGGAAGTCGGAAGCTGTATAAGCGAAGAGGACGCGGGCGAGATCGAGAAAAGCTATTTCTGGCAAACAGACGGTGCGCCGGGCTGGGTACTGGTAAGCAAAAACGCATTCGGTAAGCTGACCGACAGACCGCAGATAGAAAAAATAGCGCTGAACTGCGAGCCGAAAGATGAAAAGCACCTTAACGAAGAGCTGCGCGGGCTTGTAAACGCCTGCCCGCAGATAGCTCAGTTTGAGGAAAAGACAGAAGTAATGAAGCAATTTGTGCAATCGCTGATGTCGCTAAAAGTTCTTGGCAGCGGATTTTCGCTAGTGCTCGTGCTTATCGGCGTTATCAACTTCGTGAACGTGATGCTGACGGGCGTATACACGCGGCGGCAGGAGCTTGCCGTGATGGAAAGCGTAGGCATGACGAAAAAGCAAGTGCTGAAAATGCTGATGCTGGAGGGCATATATTACGCGGGGATAACTCTGGCGCTGATACTTACGCTCGGCAGTGGGCTGATCGTACTGGTAGCAAAGATCACTCTGAAGCTTGCGGACTACGCGATATTCAGCTACCCATATTGGCTTATCGCGCTGCTTTCAGGCGTGATACTTTTGATATGCGCGGGCGTGCCTGCGATTGTGTACAAGGCGGTATCGAAAGAAAGCATAACGGAAAGAATGAGAATAACGGACTAAAGGCGGCTGCCCTCTCCATATACGGAGGGGGCTTTCCGCGCAAATTGACTTTTGCGCTGTAATATATTATAATGTATAGAGAAAGGCGGCGGGGATATGCAGCGGATATTGATAGTAGAGGACGACATAATAATCGGCGGCGGAGTGAAGCTCTTTTTGGAAAGCAAAGGCTTTATCTGCAAATGCGTGAACACAGCGGCGGAAGCACGCGCGGCGCTAGCAGAGGCTTACAGCCTAGTGCTTTTAGACATTACTCTGCCCGACGGGAACGGACTGGAGCTTTGCCGCGAGATACGCGAAAAAAGCCGCACGCCTATAATATTCCTTACCGCAAACGACACCGAAGAACAGATGATAGAGGGTTTTCAGCAAGGGTGCGATGATTATATCGCGAAACCTTTTTCTGTTGAGCTGCTGTACAGGCGAATTGTCGCAGTGATGCGGCGCAGTCAGTCGGCAGGCACGGGAGATGTTTTCACTTACGGCGGGCTGAGCGTTGACATGGCGCGTATGCAGGCTGTAAAAAACGGCGAAGCGATAAAGCTTTCGGCTATGGAGTACAAGCTGCTGGAACTGCTTATCCGCAACAAAGGGCAGGTGCTGACCCGCGAGCTGATACTCGAAAGGCTTTGGGACTGCAACGGGAATTACGTTGACGAAAACACTCTGCGCGTACTGATAAGGCGGCTGAGGCAGAAAATAGAGAACGACCCGAAAGACCCGAAGCTGATAGTTACGGTATTCGGTATAGGCTATACGTTTGGAGAACAGTAGAATGAAAAGCACAAAAAGACCGCGCACAAAGCTGTACGCGGCGATAGAGATAATATTGCCGATAATAAGCGGCGGCGCGGTGTATTTTATAACGCAAAATTTGCCTGCGGCGTTGATAGTGCTTGCCGTCGGGATATGCGGGGCGATAATTTCGGCGGTACATAGGCTGGAGTGCGAACGGTACATCACCGATACGGCGGCGCAGATGTCAGACCTATGCGACAGCCTAACATCACTCGAAAAGCGCGAGATATTTCCGCCGAACGAGGACACGGCGCTTTCAAAATTGCAGAGCAAGGTCACAAAACTCGCGGAGGTATTACAGCAGAGGAACGAAGCCGCTCAGCGAGGGCAGGAGAATATGAAAAGCCTGATCTCAGACATATCGCACCAACTGAAAACGCCGATAGCAAATCTGAAAATGTACACGGCGTTTTTGGAGGACGAAAGCATCGGCGAGGAACAGCGCAGGCGGTGCATAGAAGTCATTCGCATTTCGGTGGACAGGCTGATATTTTTATCCGAAAGCATGATACAGCTCTCGCGACTCGAAAGCGGGCTGATACACCTGCGCCCCGAGGAAAAAAGTTTGAATCAAACGACACTGACGGCGATAAAAAACGTGTTCACAAAAGCTAAGAACAAAGGCATAGAGATAACTTACGAAAGCGAAAAAGAGGTAACGCTGGTGCACGATCAGCGGTGGACGGCGGAGGCGATATTTAATCTGCTGGACAACGCCGTGAAGTATTCGCCGCGCGGAAGCAAAGTCGGCGTGAAAGTCCGCGAGCTGGGGCTATTTGACGCGGTGGATATTACCGACATGGCTCAGCCGATTCCCGAAGCCGAGAGAGGACGGATATTTCAGCGATTTTACAGGGGCAGCAACAGCCGCGAAACCGAGGGCATCGGCATAGGGCTTTACCTCGCGCGAGAGATCGCCGCAAAGCAGGGCGGGTACATCGACCTAAAAAGCGGTACGGCGGGCAACACGTTTTCGATATATCTTTTCAAGTCGGCGGATAAGCTTGCGAGCATTGAGAAAAAGTCGGATAATTGAGGAGGTTTATTTCACGGCAAAATGCTTTGCAAACAGAGCGAAAGCTTTTACTATCAGAGCGCCGATGAGCGCGCCGAGCAGTGCGCCCGCGATAACGTCGGTAGGAAAATGAACGTACAGATACAGCCGCGAAAATGCTATCAGAAAGGCAAGAACATACGCCGCCGCGCCTATGCGCTTATCAAAATGCGCGATTATCGCAGCGGCGGTGAATGAAGCCAGCGTGTGGCACGACGGAAAAGAATAATCCTGCGGAACGGCTATCAGCATATGCACGGAATTATCAAGCCAACAAGGGCGCTGACGGGCTATCAGATTTTTCAGCAGCAGATTACCGATGAGAACGTCTGCCGCAAGTCCCGCCGTTATCATAGCGCCGGTCTTGCGCGACTTTTTGAACGCTATCATCACGACCGCGGCGGCTATCCAAACAATGCCCGCGTCGCCGAGCATGGTTATCTTTGGCATTATGAGATCCATGAACGGGCAAGTGAGGTGCTCTTGTATCCACTCCAGCACCTCGAAATCGGCTTCGGTTATCATCTGCATACGCTTCCCTCCTGACCGCCGAATGCGGCAACTGCTTCGGTGAAATCATACGCACGGTCGGTAAGCATGAAAACGCCTATGCAAGCCTTTATCGAGAAAAATATATCCGTGTGCATAACGTTTTTCTCGCCGCTGTAATAATCTTTCAGAATATTGCGAAGCTGCTTATCTTTAGCGAGATCGGCGGCTTCTTTTTTCAACTCGGCGAAATTATCGACAGCGTAATGATTCAGCGCGCGCTCGTAGAGAATATGCTCGCGGACATCGCCAACGCCGCCGCTCGCGTGTACCGAACAGCAGAAATCGCTCATGTAATGCGCCATTTTGCCGTATGTGAGCATCGCAAATGGCGAAGTGCTCTGCGAGAGCTTTTCAAGCTTGGCGAAAACGTACTCGCCCGAGCAGGCGTAAAAATGGCGGTGTATAAACTGCATCGGCGAAAGGTCGGGGATAAGCGAGCCTATGCAGAAAAGTCGGCTTTGCAAAGGCGTTGCACCACAGCGCTCAGCCGCAATTTTCGCTATCAGATAATGTGTACGCAGTTTCATGAACATCACTCTTTTCCAAAACATCTTTATAAAGGCTCTCGACGCTTTTTGCAAACTCTTCCGCAGAATAGCGCTGAGCCGTTTTCTTTGCATTTTCAGACATCTGCGCGTAAACATCGGCGCGTGTGAGAAGCGTTTTTACAGCGGCTGAATACTCTTCAAAATCGGTATACTGCGCGCCGTTCACGCCGTTTTCTACAACGCCTTTAAGGCAGTCGTCCGCGCGGCAGACAGCAGGCAGACCGCTCGCCAGCGCTTCGATATATGTAAGCCCCTGCGTTTCGCTTTGAGAAGCGCTGAGGAAAACATCGCCTAGCTGATAATACATCGGAACATCATCGGGGCTGACCGCGCCTGTAAACAGAATATTTTCGTGCGCGCCGACCTCTGCGGCAAGCGCTTTTAACTCCTCAAGATACGGCCCTCCGCCAACTATCATGAATGTCACCTGCGGCATATCGAGCATATCAAAATAGCGGATAAGCTCCTCTATATTTTTCTCGCGCGCCGCTCTGCCGACCGTTACAAGCACCTTGTTTTCCTGCGGGATGTGCAAACTTGCTTTAAGCTCGGCAAGCTTTTGCGCGGGCGCAGGCTGAGTGAACTTCTCCAGCCGCAGACCCGTAGGCACTACCTTTATCGGCTGAGAAACGCCGTAGCCCTCAAGCATAGTTTTTATCTTATCTGTCGGCGCGATAACGGCTTTGGTGTTGTCGAGAACTCTTCTTGTCAGCATCATTACGGCTTTTCTGCCAAGGGCAATGCTCGGTGAAAAATAGTGGGTATAGTTTTCATAAACGGTGTGATATGTATGAACTATCGGGCAATTGACCGCGGCGGCTATCTTTTTAGCCATTATGAACGAGGTAAATTCAGACTGCGAATGGATAATATCGGGCGACCAATCGAGTATTTTTTGGATACTTTTATGAAACATAGGCAGAGCCGCCCTTGCACCGCTGTATATTTTATTCACGCCGACGGAAGCTATCCTGTACACATCGTCGCTTTCCGCACAATGTATATTTTCCGAGGGGCAAAGCACTTTTACATCATGGCCGAGTTTGCGAAGCTCGGTCTCAAGATTTAGAACAGACGTTACAACGCCGTTTATCGTAGGCTTATAGCAATCAGTAGTGATAAGTATTTTCATATTAAGGACTCCTTTGCTATTTAGTTGCGTGGATACTCTTATCACGTTGATTACATTATAATGCACGCCAATAAACTAAAGCTAATGCAAAGTTAAACAGAAGTTAAACTGCGGCTAAAAGTTGCATAAAAAAAGCACACCTGCAAAGGTGTGCTGATGGTATATAATGTTCATGCTTTGAAGCGGTAGCCCGCGCCCCATACTGTTTCGATGTAGTGCGGGTGAGAGGGGTCTTCCTCTATCTTTTCGCGCAGGCGGTTTATATGCACGGCTACCGTAGCGTTATCGCCAACGGCGTCCATACCCCAAATGCGCTCGTAAAGCGTTTCCTTATCGAAAACCATATCGGCATTTGTGACAAGAAAAAGCAGAAGCTCGTACTCTTTATTTTTCAAGCTTATCTCCTTATCGCGCACAAAAACGCGGTGAGAGCCGGTGTTTATGCGTACAGCGCCTACCGTTATTTCGGTCTGCGGTTCGGAAGCGCCGCCTTTCAGCCTGTTGTACGCGGCGATATGCGCCTGCACCCTCGCGACAAGCTCACTAGGGGAAAAAGGCTTAACTATATAATCATCTGCGCCAAGACCCAAGCCCCTTATTTTGTCGATGTCCTCTTTTTTGGCGGTGACCATGAGTATCGGTATATCAAGCTGTTCGCGCAAACGGCGGCAGACTGTAAAGCCGTCGATCTTTGGCAGCATAAGGTCTAAAAGTATAAGCTGAAAGCCGCCTTTCAGCGCGGTATTCATTCCCGCCGCGCCGTCGCTCTCTATCTTTACCTCAAAGCCGTTTATCTCGAGGTAATCGCGCTCTATCTCGGCGATGGCGGTGTCATCCTCGATTATCAATATATTACTCATGCTTCTCCTCCTTAGGTACATTCAGTATCACACGCAGACCTTTCGGCGTAGCGTTTTCCGCGCTTACCGAGCCGCCGAAGCGCTCGAGTATCTTAGCCGTTATCGCAAGCCCCAGACCGCTTCCCTTTTGCGGATTATTGCGCGAGGGGTCGCTGCGGTAGAAAACGTCGAAAAGCTTTGGCAGAGCTTCTTCCGAAACGCCGGGGCCGTTATCCTCTATCTCGACAGCAACGTGGTCTGCAAGATCTTTGCAGCGAATATTTACGTCCACCGTTTCGCCGTCTTTATATTTCAAACTGTTTTCCAGAATATTGGTAACAGCACTGCGAAGCTGAACAGGGTCGGCGCAGACGAAAAGCTCTTTGTCAACAGGCTCTAGGGTGATGTTCATGCCCTTTTCGCGGTACTCTTTTTCATTCGCCGAAACAAGCGAGGAAAGCTCGCGGCTGAGATTCAGTTTTTCGGGATAAAACGGACAGTCGCCGAGATCAAGCTTTGAGAAAAGGAAGAGCTTATCCACCATTTTGTCTATGTCGTCCGCCTTAGCCTGAATAGTTTTCATGTACTTTTGCTGCATTTGCGGGGTGGAAGCCACGCCCTCTATCAGCCCCTCGATGTACGCTTTTATCGAGGTCAGCGGGGTGCGCAGGTCGTGCGAAATGCCCGCGATGAGCTCTTTTCTGCTCTGCTCGTTTTTCTGCGTTATCTCTACCGACTCTTTCAGCTTTGCCGCCATGTCGTTGAAATCTTCGCATACGCTGCGAAATTCATCGCTGCCGCCGTACTCTATGCGGTAGTCGAGATTGCCGTCGCGGATATGGTGAACGCCCTCGGTAAGAATATCCAGCGGAGCTTCTATCCTTTTGATAACAAATTTGGTGAGAAAACGGTTTGTAATGATGACCGCCGCTATTATTAGCAGGATAACAAGCACGGCAATCCACGCGACAAGCGATTCATTGCGCTGACTCTCTTTTATCTTGACGCTGCTGTAAATAAGCACGCGGTACGGTTTGCCGGCAACCTCTATCCTTTCGCCGTATAGGCAGGCGTCTTTCATGGTAACGCTGCCCTCGCCGCCCAGCGCGCCCATAGCCGTGATAAGCTGATCTTCCGCCACGCCGCTGTTGCCAAGACTGCACACAACGTCTGCATCATCGTAAATCTCAAGCTTCATTTCCTGCGAGGCAAGGTACTTTTCGACCGTGCGGTAAAGGCGGGTGTCTTTTACGTCCTTGTCCTTATCGTTGGTGAGAAATTCTTTCGACTGCTCCACCAAAAGCGTGTGCATGAGCGAAAGATTATCCATATTTACGCTTTCGTCCATAAGCTGCTTGTAGAAAATATTCATAAAAAGCAGCGCGGAAAGAGCTATCATCAGCACGCTTACCAGCGCGGGAATGATGAGCATGAGTATATTTGAGAGAAATAATCGCTTTTTTATCGTCATAAAAGACCAGCTCGATTCATTGTGATTTGGTCTAATTATATCACATGAAACGCGGTTCGTCAATGCGCGGGCGATTATTTTTCGGGGCGCAGAGGGCCGTAGAAGTAGCTGGAGGTCGCGCCGCCGTCGATAAGAAACGTAGAGCCCGTGATAAATGCGCCCTTATCGCTCATGACAAGCTCGGCAACGTTCGCGACTTCATCAGCTGTACCGGGGCGGCCGGCGGGGCACTTTGCGAACATATTTTTGTAGAAATCGCCGCGGATACCGTTGAACTCATCTATCGCGAGAGGGGTAACGATTATTCCGGGTGCGATAGCGTTTACGCGCGCTCCCCTTTCGCCCCATTTTACCGACTCAGCCATTACGCGCTTTTCATTGCATCGCTTTGCAAGCTGATAAGCGTGAAGAGTGTCGCGGATATTTTCGGGGCGGAGGAGGTCGAGGTCAAGCAGCTCATCTGTCGGTGTCATGGCAAGCTGCATATCCTGCTCGGCGGTAAGCTGCGGCATTCTCCAGCCCGACTGGCTCGATATAGTAACGCCGACTCCGCCATTTGCGATCACCTTTCCGACCTCTTCGAGCAGGACGGCTGTACCGTAAAGATCGACATTCAGTATCGCTTCGATAGGCGCTTGTGAGGGCGAAACGCCTGCGCCGTTGACAAGATATTTCACATCGCCGAGCTGCTGAGCTCTAGCGATCATAGCAAGTATGCTTTCGCGCGAGGATAAGTCCATCTCAAAAGGCTCTGCGTCGAAACCTGCGTTGTTCATGATCTCGGCTATCGCTTTGCAGTTTTCAATATTTTTATCGCCGAGAAGAATTTTCTTGCCATAGCCCATTCTTCTGGCTATCGCCATGCTTATCTGACCTGCGCCTGTAACTATCAGAACTTCTTTCATTTTTATTCACCTCAAAATTGTTTCTTTAATATCTCAATAAATTCCTGCGTATGTTTTGTCGGGTTGTCAGTGCGCATGAAAGCGCAGTAGCGGCGTATCATCGGCTGGCCGTTTCGCAAAAGCTTGATCGTCTTTACCGCCTTTTGCGGCGAGCGGCAGCCGCCCTCAATCGGCATAAAGCCTTTGCCCTGAATGACCTTTATGTGCGCGTCGTCGGCGTTTTCGCAGAAGCATATCTCGCTTTTGAAGCCCAGATCTTCGCGGTAAAAACGGCTCTCGTTATCCTGCTGATGCTGCGACGAGATCAGTATCAGCGGCGTGTTTTTCAGATCTGAAAGCTCGGCTTCATCAAGCTTAGCAAGCGGGCTGTTGACAGAGATCTCGGCGTAATATTCACAAATGTCCAGGACAATATTTACATATTCGTCAGAAAATGCTCGGCGCTGATCGTTGATAACAATGTCGATCTCACCGCTTCGCAGAAGCTCGTAAAGCGCGTCGTGGTTGTCATACGAAACATCTACCGTGACATCGGGACACTGCGCGGTAAATTCTGATATTGCATTTTGAAACTCATCAGCGCAGTAGCCTTTGAGCACACCAACGCGGATATGCTCGCCACTTTGCCCTGCAATACGCTGAGTTTCACGGCAGATAACATCGTAATCCGCAACAAGTACAAGGCTCTTTTTATAAAAATATTCACCTGCCGCAGTCAGCGTAAAACTGCGCTTTTTACGTTCAAGCAGTGCCACGCCAAGCTCGGCTTCCAGCGCGCGTATCTGCTGTGAGATCGCCGATTGGGAGATGTAATGCTCGTCCGCAGCCGCTGTGAAACTGCCAAGCTGTACCACCGACTGAAAATAGCGTATCTGTTTCAGCATGGGTCAATTCTCCAGCGAGCGCTTTGCCCACTCGGCGATCTTTTTCTCGCTCTGCTCAGTTTCCGCGCCGTGAATCGAAAGACCTTTTTTGATGTTAGCGCCGCCGCAAAGCTTTTTGAGGTCGCGCTCGCTCGAACCCATTCCGCTTCCCTCATTGGTACAGAACGGAATTATCGTTTTGCCCGCGGTGTCGAGCTTTTCGAGCAGGGTGAACATACACATCGGCAGAGTGCCCCACCAGTTCGGATAGCCGACGAAAACAGTGTCGTAGTCGGCGAAATTTTCTGGAAACGCCTTGATTTCGGGACGTGCGTCGGCGCGAAGTTCGGCTTTTGCCTCCTCGATGCAGGTCATGTAGCTTTCGAAATACGGCTTCACCGTATCGACTTCAAAAAGGTCACCGCCGACAGCCTGACGGATATACTCAGCCGCACGCTCGGTGTTGCCTTTAGCGAGGTTTTTGAGCGAACCGTTCCAGTAATTTTCGCCATTGCGCGAATAGTAAATGATAAGAATTTTTGACATCGTGATCTCCTCCATTTCTTTGATGATCATATTATACCACAGCATTTGTATGAAATCAATCTTGATTTTTGCGATAATTGATAAGTTTTTCTTATGATAAGTGCAGATCTATGAACAAAATATAAACTTTTCTAAATCTGCTTGACTTGAAGTGTGTTTCAAGT
>DBEZOM010000093.1:0-7865 GCA_048252855.1 Ruminococcus sp. | reverse complement strand
GTATACAACCCAAACTAACCCCCGCTTTCTCCAATTTTCCCTTTTAATACAGCTAAACACCGCCTTGCCCTAAAAAGCAGGACGGTGTTTTGCATTTGCTCGTGCTTCTCGTGCTTCTTGTACTACTTTCCCGCCGCGCTGAATATGCTGTACAAAAAGGAGTAGTTGCTATGAAAAATATGTTGAAACTTGCAAATATCGCCCGCAGACTGGTCGCTGTTGTGATGGCGGCAGGCGCGGCGGCGGCTTTCGGCGGGTGCGCGTATGGGGATTCCCTCGGCGTGCCCGCTGCTGCTTCGGTAGGCGCGGTCAAGCCCCTCGTAGTTATCGACGCGGGCCACGGCGGCTCTGACGGCGGCGGCGTTTCCGTAAACGGCGTGCCCGAAAAAGGCATAAATCTTAATATCGCCACCACCCTCTCGGATATGCTCCGCGCCCTCGGTTACCGCACCGTTCTTACCCGCACCGCCGATGTTTCTATTTACGATAAGTCTGCCGAGGGCGAGGGTCTGCGCGCGCAAAAGCTCTCCGATATGAAAAATCGCCTGGCGCTCTTTAATACCGAGGACGCTGTTTGTATCTCCGTCCACCAAAACCGCTATACCGACCCCGTTTACCACGGCGCGCAGATGTTCTTCCACCGCGAAAACGCCGAGGGCGCGCAGCTTGCCGAGTGCCTGCGGGCGCGTATCTGCTCGCTCCTCCAGCCCGATAATCAGCGCGAAACTAAGCCCATGGACGACGAACTGTACCTCCTCTGCAACTGCAAAAACCCCGCCGTCATGGCTGAGTGCGGCTTTATCTCAAACCCCGAGGAAGCCGCCATGCTCGAGCAAGAGCCCTACCAGCGGCAGATGGCTTTCGCGCTGATGTGCGGCATGAACGATTTCTGCTATAACACCGGTCGATTAAACACATAAAAAAACAGCGGATAGCCCCGAAAAGCTGTCCGCTGAAATTTTATCTTGTAGTGAGAAATTTAATGGCGCGCTCGATGGAGTCTTTGGAATTGCCCCAGTCCGCGTCCTTGCCCGTGTTGCGGTAATCGTACATCTTGCAGTAGTGCGAAACGTCTTTCTCCAGCTCGTCGAGGTACTTCTTCACAAGCTCGTTGCAGGCGGTGCGAAATTCGTTCCTATGCGCCTTGTCAACGTCCGTTTCGCTGCGCTTCATCAGCATTTTGTAGTGCGGCAGGCAGATGTATTCCTGCTCGGCGAACTGCGCGCGAAACTCCCGCTCTTTGCCGTAAAGCTCGAATACCGTGTTCATCAGTCGCGACATTCCCCACTCTATCTTGTTGCAAACAAAGCAGTCGCAGGTTATCTTTGAAACTTTCTCGACTGTCTTTTTGTTCTTGCCCTCGCGCGTTTCAAATAGCTTTTTCTCGTCGAAAACGTGCTTTTGCAGCTCCTGCAAATGCGTTTGCAGCATCAGCGCGAGCGAAAGGCGGTTCTTGCAGGCGCGCATCTGCTCAAAATGCTCCTTGCAGAAGCCCGCCTTGTTCGTTTCAATGCGCACGTCCGGCTCCATCATAGCCGCGCCCATTATATATTCAATGGTGTGCTGCTCCAGCGTGTCGCGTATGCGGCATATAGGGCAGCCGCACTTCGGCTCGAATACGTCCGTGATAGGTATAGTAAGTATGCTTTCGCGCATGGCGGGTCACCTCTCGTTCTTTATTGCGGCGATAACGCCGTTGAGCTCTTCCAAAAAGCTTTGGTCGGTGCGGCTGAGTCGGTAGCTGCTTTGGTATATCAGCATATCTTTGCTTGTGTGCTTTACGTCGGCGCATGGTATCTGCACCAGTCTGTACCGCCGCAGTATCTCTTTCGGCAGCGGTGAAACGTACATGAATGTGTTCGGTACAGAGCTTAGTATGTCGAACTGGCTGCCGCGCTCAAAGACGTATATGTGGCGCTTGTGGCACTTCATACGGCTGTTTTTCTTTTGCAGCGCCGCCGATACGTTCGGTACGGCGTTGTCCCCGTGCAGTATCTCTATGCAGTCCTCAAGCTGGCTCTCGCTTATCGAGCGCATACCCGCCAGCGGGCTGTTTTCGCTCATAAGTATCACGTTATCGAATGTCCAAATGTCCTGCATTTTCAGATTTTTCTCGCTCAGCAGCGATGTGAAAAAGTCCTCCTGCCCCAGCTCGCAGCGTATTATAGCTAGGTTGCATTCGCACTCTACCACCGAGTTTATGGCGTCGAGCGAGTTTGTTTCCTTGAATTTTACGTCCATAGCCTCCGTTTTCGGCAGGCGGCTGATAAATTTTGTAAAAGCGTAGGTGATGTAGCTGGCGCGCGGCAGCATTAGCTGAAAATCGGTGCGCGATTCGCCGCTTTCTTTGTAAAGCGACTCCATTTTGTCCATCTGCACGATTATGGCTTTGGCGTACTGCAAAAATTCCTGCCCCTTTTCGGTGGGCACTACGCCCTTTGCCGAGCGCTTGAATATCGGTATGCCTATCTCCAGCTCCATTTCCTTTATAGCCTTTGAGAGGTTCGGCTGACCCATGTAAAGCGCCGCCGCGGCTTTTGTTATCGAGCCGTGTCTTTCAACCTCTACCATGTATCGTAAATGTGTGAGATTCATGCTTCTGTTGACCCTCCTATATATCTTTTCACATATGCTAGCTTAAATATCTTTCTATTAAATTATACATGACTTTCCCGCTTTTGTCAACACTAAAAACAATAAAAAACCTGCCCCGTTAAAGAGCAGGATATTTTTTACATCAGTTCGTCAGTTCTTCATAGTCGGCGAAGCTTATGTCCGCGCAGGCTATAAGCTTTTCGTGGTCGCAGGCGTAGTATTCGTCTAAGCAGGCGCATACGAAAAATCCCGCGCGCTTTGCGCTCTCCGCCCCCTGATACACGTCCTCAAAAACCGCGCAGTCGCTTACTCGGCAGCCCAGCTTGCCCGCGGCGTATATGTAAACGTCGGGCGATTCCTTGCTGCGGCAGACCTCGTCGGTGGCGGCGAATGCGTCGAAAAGCTCGTAAACGCCGTTGTTTTTCAGCACCGCGGTGTATAGCGCCTTGTCCGAGGCCGTCGCCAGCGCCAGCTTCACGCCCTTTTCGCGCAGCGCCCTCAGAAATTCGGCGGCGTGCGGCTTCATGCAGATATTGTGCTCGTACTCATATCTTGCCATCTCAAACCACTCCGCCACAATGTCCTCCGCACGCTCGTTCAGCCCGAAACGCGCAATGGTGTACTCCGCGCCCTCGCGAAAATTCATGCAGGAGATCTTCTTGAAGTAGTCCGCCGGCACTTCAAACCCGCGCTTTGCCAAAAATTTCACGTCAATGTCGCTCCAAACGTGCGATGAGCGTATCAGCGTGCCGTCCAGATCGAATATCGCGCCGCGCGGCAGCTTGTCTTTAAAATCGTAAATCGCCATATTTCACCTTTAAAGCTTGAAAATGCCTACCTGCTCACCCTTGTAGTAAGCCGCGCGGGGCACTCGCTCGGAGATGCCGCAGACTATCTCGTAGCCGATAGTTCCCGTCAGCGCGGCTATGTCGTCCGCAGTAATGCGCTCGCCGCCCTCTTCGCCGATGAGGGTCACGGTGTCGCCCGCCTGCGCCTGCGACTGAACGCCGCTGATGTCTGCCATAAATTGATCCATGCACACCCTGCCGACAATGGGGCAGCGCACGCCGTGCACCAGTATCTCGCCGACGTTTGAAAGCGCGCGCGGGTAGCCGTCGGCGTATCCGCAAGCCACAGTCGCGATCTTCATCGGCTTTTTCGAGGTGAAAGTTCTGCCGTAGCTGATGTCAACGCCCGCGTCTATCTCTTTTATCTGAGAGATGGTGGATTTTAAGGAAAGTACAGGCTTCACATCTATCGGCAGATCAAGCCCGCGGTCAGGGGTCAGGCCGTATAGAGTGATGCCCAGCCGCGCCAGCGCCGAGCGGTGGGTGTAGTGAAAAAGCCCGCCCGCCGAGTTTAGCGAATGTACGGTCTTGAGCGCCACGCCGCGCTGCGCCGCTATGTCCGCCGCCGCGTATATCAGCTCGGTCTGCTTTTCGGTATACGATATGCAGTCCTCGGTGAGGGTGTCCGCCACCGCATAGTGTGTGAAAGCGCCCTCCGCCAGCAGCTTATCCATCGCCGCTATCTCGCAAATGCCCTGCGCTATCTGCTCCGCCGTGCCGCGAATACCTATGCGCGTCATGCCCGTGTCGATCGCGATATGGCAGCGCACGCCCTTTTTCAGCCCCGCTTTCACGGCGTTTGCCGAAAGCGCGCGGGCGTAGGGAATGTCCAGCACAGCTTGGATTATATCATATTTTTCCAGCTCTGCCGCTTCTTCGGGGGCGGTGTAGCCGAGAATGAGTATCTCGCCCGTTATCCCCATGTCGCGCAGGCGTATAGCCTCGTCAAGATTTGAAACGGCGAACCACTTCGCGCCCAGTTCGTTTTGCAAAAAAGGCGCAGCCGCCGCGTCGGAATGGCCGTAGCAGCTTGCTTTGACAACGCACATTATGTCAGTATTTGTATCTTTAGCCACTTTATCGTAATAACTGCGGTAGTTTTCGGCTAAATTATCAAGGCTGATCTCAGCCCAGGTGCGTTTAAAAAGTTTCATTCGTAATACCTTCTCGTATGTTTATTTTTGGTAAAACTTGCCCTGCCAAGAGCCCCTTTTTACCATTTCTTTGTCGATCTCGTTCATCACGCAAAGCTTTTTCAAGCTCCACTGCGGGGCGATGAGCCTGCCGCGCTCGCCGTCGCCCGTCAGCCGCGCTATTATCAGCTTCGGCGGCAGTACCTCCAGCTGCGAGCACACCGTCTGCACATACTCCGCGCGCTGCTGCACGGCAAATTCGCCGCGGCGGTACATCTCGGCAAGCCGCGTGCCCTCCTGCACATACAGCAGGTGTATTTTCAGCATATGCAGCTCCAGCTTCGCGAGTTTGCGCGCTGTTTCTATCATCATTTCGGGCGTTTCGTTCGGCAGCCCGTTGATTATGTGCGTGCCGACGTTCACGCCGCGCTCGTGCAACAGCCTGTACGCCGCGAGAAATTCTTCGTATGTGTGGCAGCGGTTCATAGCCGCCGCCGTTTCGTCGTGCACTGTCTGCAAGCCCAGCTCCACCGTCAGGTATGTGCGTCCGCTCAGTCCCGCAAGCAGGTCGGCGGTGCGCTCGTCCACGCAGTCCGCCCGCGTCGCGATGGATAAGCCTATCACGTTCTCAAAGCCCAGCGCCTGCTCGAAAACTTTCGCAAATTCGCTCAGTTCGCCGTATGTGTTGCTGCCGCTTTGGAAGTAGGCGATGTACGGGCCGTCGGGGCACTTTTTGCTGATCTCGGCCCTGCCCCGCTCAAACTGCGCCCGCAGCGCCGCGCTTTCCATTCCGCAGAATTTTCCCCGCGCAGCCGTACCCTCGGCGCAGAATACGCACCCGCCGCTGCCGCGCACGCCGTCGCGGTTAGGGCAGCCCGCGCCGCAGTCAAGCGCTATTCGGTACACCTTCGCGCCGAAACGCTCTTTCAGATAATGATTGTAGGTAAGATACCGCTTGTTATCGGCAGAATATGGGTAAGGATTGTTCATATTTTAATATTCTGTCCGATCATTCCGCCTGCGAGCTGCTGTCCTCATCGCCGTCCGTTGCCGATGTTTCGGGCTGCGAGGTCTCGTCGGGGGCGGTGGTGGTCGTCGTAGTAGTTTCTGGCGGCACGGTCGTAGTCGTGGTCGCGCCCGGCGCGTCGTTATTCGTAGTGGTGGTCTGCTCCTCGCTGCTGTCGCTCGAGGACGATGAGCTTGAGTTCGAGGGGTCTAGCTTTATCGGGCTGATCTTGCGGTTTGTGATGTTGTCCTCTTCCTCCTCCTGCGGGGGCTGAGTTTCCGCCACGCTCTCGGTAGGCTCGGCAGCCGTGCTCGTGTCGTTGAGCGGGCTGTTGTCCGCAATGTCGTTCTCGATGCTGTAAGGGTCGTCCATATTTTTCTTCGAGGTTATGTCGATGATGTCAGTCTTGTTGCCTATGCCGAAGCAGTATTTTAGGTAGCTTTCGGCGTTGTGCAGGTAGTCTTTCAGCGGCAGCGAGTCGTTAAATTCTTTCTCCAGCCGCGCCAGATAGTTGCCCGAGAAAAAGCTCTTTGCGCTCAGCCTGTTTTCTGAGGCGAAGTCCTGCTTGTTGGTAAGCGCCAAAAATGCCGCGCCGAAGAATATCACAACTACGGCGAGCACCAGCAGGTTTATAATGTCGTAATGCGCGCGGGAATCCTCGGCGTTTATAGCCTCCAGCGCTTCGTCGTCCGCCGCCGCGGGGTCGGGCATTTCCGGCTCGTCTTTTACTGATTCTAAAAACCGCTGAGCCTCGTCAGGCTCGGGACGTTTTTTTCTGAAACCAAACATTTCTCTATCTTCCTTTTTATATGTTCAAATCTTTAAGCTTCTTGTCGTATTTCCAAACGCTAAAACGCTTTACGCGCCCGCAGTTTCCGCCGCGGCTATGATGAACGAAACTATCAGCAGCAGCGCGGTCAGCACGGTCTTTAGCGTTCTTACCCTGCCGTAAGCTTTTGGCGATTTCTCGCCGTAAGCCGTCAGCGCGCCGTTTATGCCCCTGCCGATGGGCGTTACGCTTATCAGCGCTATCAGCAGCAGCCAGCAGTTGTTGATGATGATGTACTTTACAGCCTTGCTGAGCTGATAAAGCGTGCCCCTGCCCATCAGGCAGCCCAGCCAGCTTTTCCATTCGCCAAAGCTGCCGAATGCGAACGCCGAGAAGGTCAGCATAGCGATGACGAAGAGCACGGGCACTTTCAGCACCGTGGGTATCTTCTCAATGGCTTCGTAGCTCAGCAGATTTTCTATCATAAGCAGCAGCGCGATGACTGCGCCCATTGCCATAGCGAACTTGCTCTGCGCGTAAAATCCCACGCCGATAAGCCCGAATACCGCCGTCAGCAGAAACGCCGCGCCGCCCTTGCCGCAAATGTCGCGGAAAAAGCCCACCATGCCGGTGTTGTAGCTGTTTACCAGTCCGCCGACCATGCGCTTTGCCGTTATCGGGCGGTAGTTTACTTCGCAGTCAAAACCGTTCATGCGCGCGCAGCCCGCGCCCATGTCTGAAAGTCCCGCGAATGAGAAATACGCCGCGCCGAAAAACGCTATCATGCCCGCCCATGCGCCGATTAGCGTAGGCTCTTTCGGGTCAAGACCCGCGTTCGCGAGTTTGGTAAGTACAGGCACTACCAGCGTCACTTTCGCAAAGCCCAGCGCGAAGCTGCTCAGACCCGAGCTTATCTTGCTGAGGTCGGTGCTGCGCTTTCTTATCTGCGGCTCTATGTCGCCGTAGCGCACCACGGGGCCTGCCAGCAGGAAAGGATAACTCATGCCGTATGTCAGCAGGCAGAAGATGTTGCGCTCGGCCTTTATCCTGCCGCTGTAAACGTCGTAAACGTATGAGAAATTTTTCAGAGTGTAAAAGCCTACGCCCACGGGTATCAGCGCGCTGCGCAGGTGAGGCGCGGAATCTGACGTGAAAAGCTCGTTGTGCGTAAGCCAAACGAAAAGCCCCGCGTTGAATAAAAAGTCGATGATCATAAATACCGCCGCCGACTGCTTGCTGCGCTTTAGGCTGCCCTCAGCCGCTATCGCCAGCACGAAATCTACTATTACGGATAAGAATATCGCTGCCGCGGCAAAAGCCTTGCCCCATATCACAAAAAGCAGCGAGGTAACGCAGAGTATCAGATTTTTATACTCGGCTGATCTGTCGAACATCGCGGCGAGCACCGAGATGGGCAGTATCACCGAAGCAAAAAGCAGATTTGAGTAAGTCAATTTTCATGCTCTCCTTTGTTTCTTTTTATAGATAATTTCTGTATTGTACATAAGTTTTAA
>DBEZOM010000092.1:0-2979 GCA_048252855.1 Ruminococcus sp. | reverse complement strand
TTGTAATGCTCTTTTTATGAATTAGTCCATAGTCAGAGTGCTGTAAACGTTAGTGATGTTCTTCTTGAAGTTCTCAAGAGCTTCATCATAAGTTACGTTGCCGAGGAAGTAGTCCTTCATTGCAGCCTGGAACTGCTCGTTGCATCCCTGGTCGTAAGCGGAAAGCTTGTTGCTCAGGTCGATGTTGTCAGCAGCCTCGGTAAGGAGCGAGAGGTGATCCTGTCCGCCGAGGAACGGGTTGCTGTAGCCGCCGTCGATGAGCTGCTTGATAGCTTCCTTGTTGTTGGTGTAATCCTGCTGCTCTTCGGTGATCTGCTTCATGATGTCGGTATCGCAGGTCAGCTTCAGCATGATGTCGCGGGTGATAGCGATGTTGTCAGAGCCGTAAGCGCCGCAGATCCATGTGCCGCCCCAGAAGTAAGCCTGAGGACCAGCGCAAGCTCTCCACTTGCCGTAACCGCCGTTGCCTTCTTCTTCCTTACCGCCGTCGTCAACAGACTTATCAAGGGTGTTAGGCAGCAGGGTGAAAGGAATGCCCCAAGTAGAGAAGAAGTAACCGAAGGTCTTACCGTCGATCTTCTGACCGGCCTTCCAAGCGTCGTCCCAAAGGGAGGTCTTGTTGTTGTAGCCCTTATCGGTGTAGTCCTTAGTCTGCTCAACCCATGCGGAGATCTGAGGATCGATGGAGATCTTTCCGTCGGTGACCCAAGGAGAAGAAACGGTGTTGGAGAAGCATCTGTATGTATCGTCGAAACCGGAAACCATTGCGATGCCCTTTTCCTGCATCTTAGCAGCTACATCGTTGAACTTATCCCAGTCAGAGATCATAGCCTGTACTTCGTCGGGATCGTCAGTTCCGAGAACGTCCTTAGCATAGTCAGCGTTGTAGAGGAACAGACCCGGAGTAGCCTGCCAGGAAAGACCCTTGAGGATACCGTTGCTGTCGGTCATAACGTCCTGAGTGTACTTGTACTGGTTAGCAGTATCGCTCTCAGAGATACCAACTTCTTTTCTTACGTCGAGGCAGATATCGGAATCTACATACTTCAGAGCGTAGTCAGCCTCTACGAGGAACATATCGATCTTGTCGTCGTCCTTAGCATCGTTCTGTCCGGCGATAGCTTCGTCGAGCTTGGTCTGGTAAACGTTGCCTTCGTTAGAGTTGGTGACCCAGTTTACTTCTACGCCGTCCCAGAGGGATTCGTCTCTGTTAGGCCAGTAGTAGGTCTCAAATCTTTCCTTGAACTCGGTGTTCCAAACATAGATGTTGTACTTCTTACCGGTGTTTACAAGGCTGTCAGCCGCAGGGATGTCAGCGTCGTCAACGGGGGTAGCGGTGTTTCCGCCTGCCTTGCTGGCGTTGTCTGCTGCCTTGGAATCGCTCTTAGAGCTGTCGTCGCCGCCGCAAGCGGTAAGCATCGAGCCTGCCATGCAGAGTGCAAGCGAGCCGGCAAGAATTCTTTTAAGCTTTGTCATAATAAATTTCCTCCTTAAAGTTGCATTACAATTAAATATCATTACCGAAGCGTTTTTGCTTCGTGCTAATGCCAAGTGTTATTTTTTTGATCCTGCGGGTCTTGCTACCGAAGCGCCCTTTTGGATCTCGCCGTCTACCGTTATCACCTCAGCGAATGTGGTAGATGGATTTTCGATCTGCGAGATAAGCTTTCTCGCCGCCGCAGCGCCTATCTTTACAGCGTCCTGCCTGTAAGATGTAAGCTTTGGCGAAAGAAATTCGGAATAAGCTATTCCGTCGTAGCCCACCACCGAAATATCGTCGGGTATCTTCAGCCCGCAGTCCGCGATGGCGTTGTAGCCGCCTATCGCCGAGAAATCGTCGGGCATGAATATGCAGGTAGGTCTTTCCTCGCTTTGTATGAGCTGTTTTGTAAGCTCGTATGTAGCTACGGGGTTGTGGTACTCACCCACGAGCATCCACTCGGGCTTTACCTCTATCCCGCGGTTCATGCAGGCTTTGCAGAAGCCGCTCATTCTTTTTTCCATTACAGCAGAGCGTTTGCCCTGTATGAATGCTATTTTTTCGTGCCCCATTTCGCTGACGTAATCTATCAGCGCTTCCATTCCGCTTTCGTTATTTGAGACCACAGCCGTTCGGCATTCAAAAACGTGGTCTATCGTAACTACGGGCAGGTCGCCGTTTATCACCTCGTATACGTCGGGGTCTGAAAAGTCGGTGCATATTATTACGAGTCCGTCTACATTGCGGTATTTGCAGTGCTCGTAGATCGACATTTTTCTGCGTCCGAGGTTTTTGTTGATAAACGTTATATCATAGCCGCTGTATTCCGCCTCAGTTTTAAAGCTGTTTAGCACCTTTGCGAAAAACTCGTGCGTCAAACCGCTTCCCGCTTCTTCGGTAAACATTACTCCCAAGTTAGAAGTTCTGTTGGTTTTAAGCGCCCTTGCCTGCGAGTTTGGGAAGTAGCCCATTTCTCTGGCGGCTTTTATCAGGCGTTCTTTTGTAGCGGGGCTTACGTCCTTGTGATCGTTAAGAGCCTTGCTGACAGTTGCTATCGAGACGCCGCAGCGAACGGAGATGTCCTTTAGTGAAACCACAGCGTTTCTCCTTTCTTTCAGTAAACGTTTTCGGTTCATTTAAGCTGCGCCGCAGCGCTTCTCGTTTAAAATCTCCTTAAACGTTTTCCGCTAATGAAATTGTACAATAATTTCTCCAAAAATGCAAGTGTTTTTGCGAATTTTTTGCGTTGTGTAAGAAAATATGGAGGATTGAACTAATTTTCAACGCCCCTTTTGTGCATTTTAACGAACAATTTTGCCTCCGTGACACCGTTTTGTAACCGTTTACGCCGCCGCTGACGTTTTTGCCGCTTTCGCCGCTCATTTTTTCACACAGCGCTCATATAACAAAAATCCCGAAAAAGCCTTTTGTTGCAACTTATCCAAAAACTGAGCGTATAGTTGCAAATTTCGCACAAATTTTGCCCATTCTTTACATAC
>DBEZOM010000091.1:0-2880 GCA_048252855.1 Ruminococcus sp. | reverse complement strand
TATTAAAATAATGTAATATAATCATTATGGGAAATTGTATAACAAAGGGTGATTTACAATGAACATTGCACTTGTAGATGATGACAGAGAGCTGCTTGAAAAGCTCCGCGTACTTATCACAGAGCAGTTCGCCGAGGTGTCAGACCGCCTTTATAATATTGATACTTTCACGAGCGCCGAGGAGTTTTTCGCCGAGTGGTCGGCGGGCAAGTACGGGCTTATCGTGCTGGATATTTACATGGGCGAAGCCAACGGCATATCCGCCGCCGAGCGTATCCGCGAAACTGACAGCGATGTGCGCATAGCTTTCTGCACCTCTTCCAACGAATTTGCTACCGAAACTTACGGCGTCAACGCCAGCGATTATCTGCAAAAGCCGATAACCGCCGAAAAGGTAGCCCGCCTGCTTCAAAAGGCGAATTTTGAAGAGATAGAAAAAGAGCGCGCCGTGCAGCTTCCCGACGGAACGTACCTGCGCTGCCGAAATATAATCTACGTCGAGTACTGCAACCACAAACTCACGTTTTATCTGAAACAGGGCGAGCCTTACGGTATCTACTGTTCATTCTCAAAAGCTGAGAGCCTGCTCGCGCCCTGCGGATATTTCTTCTCGCCGACTAAGGGACTCATAATAAACCTCTACGAGGTTGCGAAGATCACCGAGGACACCTTTATAATGAAAGAAGGCTCGGCACTGCCGATAGCGCGGCGAAAGGTCAAGGAAGCCAAGGCACTTTACAAGACCTTCCAGTTTGAGACCCTCAGCAGGGAGGTCGATTTCTGATGAGCGCGGCGGAGATGGTGATATACTCGGCGCTGAATTATCTGCCGTACATAGCGCTGGCGCTTTTCCCGTTCAAAAACGACCTGCGGTTCTCAAAGCGGACAACGGTACTGCTTGTGATAGCCTCGGGCATATTCCAGATAATTATAGGCTTGTGGGCGGGCCTTTGGGGCGGAAATTCCGCACTGCTGAGCTTTATAAGCACGGTGACATACCTTGTATTTTACTTCACGGCGGTAAAAGCGCACTTCGGCAAAACGCTTTTCACACTGCTGACGCTTTCAAACATCGCGAACTTTGTGGTAATATCCTCTAAGTGCATAGAGGGCGCGCTGTTCCCCGAAAACGCTATGCAGGGCTACCGCTGGAGCTTTTCGCTGATAATGGTTTTCGTGCAGGCGGCGGTGCTGATACCGCTTTGGTTCTACATCCGCAGCACATACACAACTGTCATGGAGAAAGACGCGGCGAAGCCGACCTGGCGCTTCCTCTGGCTGATACCCGCGACATTCTACGTCGAGTGGTACTACCATCTTTACAGCAACAGCGGAAAATCCTCGCTGGAGCTGGCGCTTGAGCCGGGAAGCACGCTTTTCCTTTTCGTAATAAACTTAGGCGCTGTATTTATTTACCATATGGTAGTCTGCCACATCAGGGCGATAGAGGCGAACATAGAGCTTTCCGAGCAGAACCACGCCCTGCAAACTCAGCATTTGCAGTACGAGAATTTGCAGGAGCGTATTGCAGAGGCGCGGCGCTTCAAGCATGATATACGCCACAACGTTCTGACGGTGCTATCGTTTTTGGAGGACGAGAAGTACGACGAAGCGAAAAATTTTCTCAAAGCATATGATATTTCGATGCCCGATGACCGCAGCGTTTGCTTCTGCAAGAATTATTCGGTGAACGCGCTGCTGCTCTTCTTTGCGCAGCAGGCGAAGGACGCGAAGATAGATTTCATCACGGCGGTAGACGCGCCCGAGGACATCGGCATTTCGGACAACGTGATCTCGGTACTGCTCGGCAACCTGCTCGAAAACGCGGTGGAAGCGAGCCGCAAGGTAGAGGAGGGAAGCCGCAGGGTAACGATAAAGAGCGTCTGCGAGGGCGGCACTATACTTTTCAAGATCAGCAACACCTACGCGGGCGAACTTGTGAGAAACAAAAGCGGGCTTTATATGTCAACGAAACATTCGGGCAGCGGCATAGGCCTAGCCTCGGTGCGAAACATAGTGAAGCAAAACGGCGGAATGTTGAAGATCTCCGATACAGGCGGCGAGTTCGCGGTAACGGTAATGCTTATGCAGGAATAAAAAAAGAGATCGAGCGCTGCTGCTTGATCTCTTTTGATTTTGCATATAAAACAAAAAACGTGACCGATTTTATTCGATCACGTTTTGTTGGTCGGAGTGACGGGACTTGAACCCACGGCCTCTACCACCCCAAAACAATTAAGGAGCTGATAATAATGAAATGTATAGAAAAAAATGATAAAACATCTATAATTGACTTGCTTACTGAACAGGTAATGCGTTCTAGTGGAATGAGCAAGGAAGAATCATATGAGTCTATTATTGAACTTATTCATGCCGGGCTGCTTGTTGTGGCTAATGATGGCGTCTATCTTCGCGCTATTAAATAATGTAAGAGGACGTGAAAGACATGAACTGTGAATTTATCAATATTCATGAGTATGACGATAGAAAGTATCGCTATTTCAAATTGTATAAGTATCTTATGCTTGACGATTCGTTTTCGGATATTTCAACAAGTGCAAAGATAGCTTACAGTTTGTTTGAAAACCGTCATCAATTGTCCGTCGATAATGATATTAAAGATAAAAATGGCAGACCATACATTTTCTTTTCGCGAAATGAACTGATAGAAGCTCTAAACTGTTCAACACATAAAGCGGCAGAAATAATCAAAGAATTGCTGACAGCCGGTCTGATAGAGCGAAGCACTAAGCTGGGTGGATTTAATGGTGAGAAAAACAAGGGGCAATACAGGCTGTATGTCAACGATTATGTAACAATGTTAAAGAACAAAGCACAAAAAAGCAGAAACGGATCCTTTGACACAATGAAGTCAAGGGA
>DBEZOM010000090.1:0-7252 GCA_048252855.1 Ruminococcus sp. | reverse complement strand
GCTTGAAAGATCGGACGAATATATCGCAAAGCTTATCAGCTTATGTAACGATAAAAAATATTATATGTTTTATGATGTGATAATGGCTATTGCCAACAGTCACGGAACAGTTGAACAAGAATGTTTTTTACTCGATGATGATCTTGAATAGATTTTGTTAAGTAAAAAACAAACGATATGGTATTTGCATTTGCTTGTACAACACCCATAAAAATGATGGCAGACACGCTTTTTTGTGTCTGCCATCATTTTAGCAGGTCAGCCGTCAGGTCGCTCATTTTTTGTCTTTGATCACTGATACTAATTTTGCTGCTCCCTATTTCAACTTCCTATAATACGCAAAAAACATAGGCGCGGTAGTGCATACAGCTATGGTATCTGCAATTGGCTCTGCAAGATAAACGCCCGTTACGGGGTTTGAGATAAAATGCGGCAGAATAAAGATCAGCGGTATAAGTATGATGATCTTTCGCCATATCGTGAGAAATATAGCTTTTGGTGCTTGGTCTAACGCCACAAAGCTGTATTGACACGCTACCTGAACCCCATATATCAAAAGCACTGCTAAATATACTCGCATAGTTTTGCTTGTGTAAGCTATCAGTGCAGTATCATTGGTAAAAATAGCGGAAACTGTTTTTGGCGAGATCATGCATATGAGCCAAATGAGAAATGAACCGCTGACGCAGCAAATAAGCAGTAAACAGAATGTTTTCTTCACTCGGCGTATATTTTTTGCCCCCAGATTATAGCTTAAAAGCGGCTGAGCACCTTGAACAAGCCCCGGTAAAAGCAGCATTACAAACTGCATCACGCTATTGAGAATACTCATAGAGGCTACCGCTATATCGCCGCCGTATTTTTGCAGAGATGTGTTAAAGCTTATCGCCACCATATTTTCCGTAAGCTGCATGAGCGCAGGGGATATTCCTAGCAGTATGCACGGCAAAAGTAAGGCTTTATCAAACCGAATATTTCTTACGCGCAAACGCAGACGGCTGTTTTTCGATGTAAGATAGCGGATAACAAAACCGGCTGACACACCCTGCGAAATGACCGTTGCCAAAGCCGCACCTCGCACACCCATTCCAAAGCCGTTTATCAATACTGCGTCAAGAATGATATTTGTCACTGCGCCCGCCGCAACGCTGCACATACTGATAAAGGTCTTTCCCTGCGCCGTGATAAAGGCGTTCAGCCCCAGTGTAAGCTGCGTAAACAACGTGCCGAGGCAGTATATTTTCATATAGTCGGCGGCATATTTTATCGTATCATCGCTTGCACCAAAAAGCAGCAGAATTTTTTCTCCGAATATAAGCATAAGCGCAGTTAATGCCAAAGAAAGAACTATCAGCAGCCAGGTGCAGCTTCCCATAACTTTTTCAGCCTTGTCATTTTCGCCTTTGCCCATAAAGATAGACGCTTTCGGGGCGCCGCCCATGCTTACAAGAGCGGCAAAAGCCGAGACCGCTAAAATCACGGGCGCTGTTACACCAACGCCTGCAAGGGCTTGCTTGCCGACCTGCGGGATACGCCCTATGAACATCTTATCCACCAGATTGTACAAGATATTTATAAGCTGCGCCGCTATGGCGGGAAGTGCAAGCTTTACAAACGCTTTCGGCACGGGAACAGCCGCCAACAAACCATTCTCATTATCCAATCATTTCACCCTCGTGCTTATCAGTTTCCACCGCAGCCGTGCTTGTCCTCGCCGCAGGAATGACCTTCGCCGTGTTCGTGATGATGTTCACAATGTACCAGTGGATCAAAAACAAGCTTGCCTGCCAAAAGCGCATTTACCGCTTCATCTGCAAAGCCTTTCACGCCGCCGTAAAGCTTTATGCCTGCCTCGCTGAGCGCCGACTGAGCGCCTGCACCTATACCGCCGCAGATAACAACGTCTGCGTTTATCTGCTTCAAAAAGCCTGCCAGCGCACCGTGGCCCTGACCCAATGTGTCAACTACCTGCGAGCTTATTATCTTGCCGTTCTCAACGTCATAAACCTTGAACTGTTTTGTGTGTCCGAAATGCTGAAAAATCATTCCGTTTTCGTATGTTACTGCAATTTTCATCTTTTATCGACCTTTCAAATTTATTTTGCTACCTGTAATCGCACTTCTGGCAGTGTATCATCATATTGTCGGGGTCTTCTTTATAAAACGCCCCCGACCACTTGCAAATGCTTTGCAGGATCGGCACTACCGAGCTGCCCTTTTCCGAAAGAGAATACTCCACACGCGGCGGTATCTCGTCGTACGACTTGCGGATAACGATGCCGTTTGCGATTAGCTCTTTCAGCGATGCCGACAGTACAGCGTCGGTTATGTTGCCCATTTCCTTTCGCAGCTCGCTGTAACGCAGCACCTCTTTTGCCGCAAGCACGCAGATTATCCGCGAATTCCACTTGCCGCCGAAAACCTCGAGCCCGTATTCCAGCGGACAGCGTATATCCTTTTCAAGCTTTCTTTGATACATATTTTCGCCTCCCGAAATGTGAGATGTTCTTTATTTATTATACAACTTCGGCTTGCACAATTCAAGTTACTATGAAATTTAATAGTGACAAATAAACTTATAAGCCGCTCATAAATCAACTAATATATTGCATTTCCCGAGCGGGCGGAGTATAATCAAGTCACGATAAAATTTCAGACGGAGGTAATAATTATGCTGAATGAAAATGTAAAAAAGGTGCTTGAAAGCAGTATGTGGGACTTAGCGACCTGTTCTAATGGCGAGCCGAACGTTGTGCCGGTAGCTTTTAAATGCGTGACCGATGACGGCAAGCTTGCGGTGGGCGATGTTTTTCTTGATACAACACTGAAAAATATCAACGCAAACGGCGGAAAGATCGCGATCTCGGTATACAATGCCGAGACCCTCGAGGGCTATCAGATAAAGGGCAAGGCTGAATATCTTACCGGCGGCGAGATCGTTGACACTTTCAAAGCTATGGTAGAAAAGATGTTTGGCGGCGCGGCTACGGCAAAGGGCGCGCTTGTCATCACGCCCGAAAAGGTCATCGTGACTACGCCCGGTGCGGATAATAAGAAAGAGATATGAGCAAACATAAAGACCACCGACACGGCTTCGCGGCTGTATCGGCGGTCTTTTTTTACATCAAAAAATTTGTGATCGCAATAGGTATCGGCGTTTATTTCTCTATCTGCCAGCCGCTGCTTTCCTGCTGAATGTTCCACAAACGCGCGTAAAGCCCGCCTTTAGCCATAAGCTCGCGGTGAGTGCCCTGCTCGGTGATCCTGCCTCTGTCAAGCAGGATTATTTTGTCCGCCCCTGCAATGGTCTTTAGCTTGTGGGCTATCATTATGACCGTCCTGCCCTTTACAAGTTCCTCTATCGCCTGCTGAACGTCGCGCTCGTTCTCGGGGTCTAGCGAGGACGTTGCTTCGTCTAAAAGCAGTACGGGCGCATTTTTCAGTATCGCGCGGGCGATGGAGATACGCTGCTTTTCTCCGCCCGAAAGCGTCGAGCCGCCCTCGCCTATCATCGTGTCATATCCTTTAGGCAGCTTCATGATAAAATCGTGGCAGCGCGCAAGCTTTGCCGCCGCGATGATCTCATCTTTAGAAGCATTCTCTCTGCCGTATCTGATATTGTTTTCGATGGTATCTTGAAAAAGATACACGTCTTGAAAAACTACCGATATTTTCGACATCAGCTTTTCGGGGTCGATGGTCTTTTCATCAGTTTCGCCGAAATAAACTTTGCCGCCCTGCGGATCATAAAAACGCGCGGCAAGGCGCAGCATCGTGCTTTTTCCGCTGCCCGAAGGGCCTACTATGGCTGTCATGCTTCCTTTTTTGAACTGCGCGCTCACATCGTCAAGCACCTTGTTTTTGCCATAGCCGAACGTAACGTGCTCAAAGCGTATGTCGCCGTTTTCGGGAGCGTCATTTTCACCTGCCATCACGGGCTCGTCCATAAGGTCGACTATGCGCTTGCCCGCCTGCTTTTTGTAGACAAATACGGGCAGCTGAACTATCGCGCCAACAAGCGGCTCGAAGATACGCGTGCCGAAAAAGAGAAACATTACAAAAGTAGAAATATCAAGCGTTCCGCCTGCCAGCAGGTACGCCCACGCCATTGTTATGAACGAAAGCCCCGACTGCAAAAACGACACCGCCACAAGATAAAACGGCCCCGATATACACTCCAACTTTATGCTCTCGTTCATATAATCACGGTACGCCTTTTCAAGCTTTTTGAAATTCGCACCGCATAGGTTATACGCCTTTATGACCTTCATTCCCGTGAGGTATTCTTGAAGTCTGTTTGTTTGCTCAAGCTTTGCCTTGACGTGCGCAGCCCCTCTTTTTTTGTCGATGGTCTGTACGCACACAAGTATGATAACTGTTATAGGGCAGCCCGCGAACATCGCCAGCCCCAGCCGCCGATCGAGAAACATCATTCCCAAAACTCCGAGCACTGCGGTTATCGCGCCGCTTATAAGCTGCGGCAGCGTGTGCGTCAAAGCGTCCTCTATGTGCGAAAAATCGTTCATCATAGTGTTGCCAAGCTCGCCGGGGTCTTTGCTCATAAGAAAGCCCAGCGGCAGCTTTCTTATATGCTCCGCAAGCTCAGTTCTGCCGTCTGCGCCCGCGGCATATCCGCCGAAATATGTGGCGTGGTTCGCGGCAAGCTCGAGAAGATAAAGCACCGCCGCCGAAGCAAGCATTATCCCGCACAATACCCAAAGCTTTTTCACATCGAAAGAAACGTCTTTGCCGCTGAAATGCTTATAAATATCCACCACCGCAAGCGTCAGAAATCCTACGGGGATAAGATTGCCGAAATTTGCTAAAACGTTCAGTATCACAGCCTTTGTTATCTTTTTCGGGTGGCCTGCCGTAACGCAGTATATCGCATTTTTGCTGTTCATATTTTTCCCTCCCCGCCAAGCTGCCAGTCAGACGCAGCCGTGTATGCGCTCCACATCTGCGAATATGCAGAGCACTTTTCAAGCAGCTCGTCGTGCGTGCCCTCGCGCTCTATCTCGCCGTCTTTCAGCACAATTATCTTGTCTGCATTTTTTATGGTGATAAGGCGGTGCGCAATTATTATTACCGTTTTGTTTTTTATAAGCTCCTGCAAAGCGAGCTGCATACGCCGTTCGTTTTCGGGGTCTGCATAGGCGGTGGCTTCGTCAAGTATCAGTATCGGCGCATTTTTCAAGATCGCCCGCGCTACGGAAACGCGCTGCTCCTCGCCGCCCGAAAGATACACGCCGCCCTCGCCTATAAGCGTATCGTAGCCGTTCGGCAGGCGCTCGATAAATTCATGACACTGCGCCGCCCTCGCCGCCGCGTACACTTCTTCTTTTGAAGCGTCAGGCCGCCCGACGGCTATGTTATTGTAAAGGGTATCGAAAAAGAGAAATGTGTCTTGAAAAACGAACGACATACAGTTCATAAGGTCGGCGGTGCGCATTTCGCGTATGTCAGCCCCGCCGATGGAAATACTGCCCGAGCAAACGTCCCAAAAACGCGGGATAAGCTGCGCGGCGGTAGATTTTCCGCTGCCCGATGGCCCGACGACAGCCGTTATCTTGCCCTGCTCGGCATTAAAGCAAACGTCTTTTAGCACCTGCGGGCTGTCCTCGCCGTATGAGAACGAAACGTGCTCAAATCTTATGTCATAGCCATTCGGCATTTTGGCATTTTCAGGTTCGGATATTTCCTCCTCCGCAAGCACCTTGTCGATGCGGTCAACGGCTTCTGTAATGCTCGTCATGCTTTGCCCGATATTCGTAAGCTTGAAAACAGGCACGGATATACCCGGTGCGAACACCAGAAAAAACAGCAGCGTCAGCGCGAAAGCCATATTTTCAGTATCGCCCGAAAAGAGGAACAGCCCCGCCGCCAGTATAAACGTAGCCAGCGAGAGCACGAGCACGCGGAAAAGGCAGTAGTAAGGCTCGAAATTTGCAGCGTAGCGCGTGCTGAAATCGCGGTAGGAAACTATGTCTTGATAAAATCTGCGGAAAGAGCGCACCGTCTGCCCAAATATCTTTATAGCCGGCATTCCTCTTACATACTGCACGGATGAGGTGTTTATATTTTCCAGCGCGTCGTAATACTCTTTCAGCCCCACCTGCGCTTTTTTGCCGAACATCATCGAAAACTGCGCCGCAAAGCCTATTATTATCGGGACGATGGCGGCTAAAGCGAGCCATGCGTTTAGGCTGAACATTATTATCATCATCGTGATAAGAAGCACAAGGGTGTTTACCATATCGGGGAACTGGTGAGCAATAAATATTTCTGCCTGCTCAACGTCCTGCTCGGTTATCTGCTTTATCTTGCCGATGGCGTTGCGGTCGAACCAGCCCAGCGGCAGCGCGCCGATGTGCTCTGAAAGGCGTATGCGTATGTTGTAAAGCGTGCGGTAGGCGGCGGTGTGCCCCATCATTCCGCCGAAGTACATACAAGCGTACCCCAGCAGAAGTCCGCCTATGCCGAACCCCGCCCATTTTACCATGTACGAAGTATCGGCGGCTGAAATATCGGCGGCATTGCGAAGCAGCTCGGCGAGCACTTTGTACATCGCAAGAAACGGCACAAGCTCAAAAAACACGCTCATAGTGGAAATTATGCAGCACCATATCATCAGCGTTTTGTTCTCGCCCGCCAGCTCAAATAGGCGCGGGATACCGCTTTTCTGCTTATCATTTTTCATTGCAGTCGCCTCCGTTTGCGAGCCTTTTTGCGGCGGCGTGCTCTCCCCATATACAGCCGAGGAACGCGAGGATTATCGTAAGCACGCAGAGTATCGCGATTATAGGCGTGTTCATCATTGCCATAGCTTTTTTGCTCACGCCCTCGGTGAAGTGGTCGGCGTACATGGCGTTGAAACTGGCTCTCATAAAGCCCATGGGGATATATTCGCCGAGCCCCAGACCCAGCATCGGCAGACTTATCGCCGCGCGCCTTGCGAATACATTATTTCTGCCCGCCGCCGAGTAGATCATCTCGCCAATTATGCCGCCGACCGTGGTGCAGATAAAAAGCAGTCCGTAGGGCACCATTGTGAAAAGGCAAAGCCCCAGCAAAAGCGAGGGTATTATTATCCCGCCCTTTATCTCAAGCTTCGAGAGCAGTACCGTGTATATCAGCCCGCCGAATATCGCAAGGATACAGGGCAGAACGAGCAGTACGGGCGCAAAAAACGCTATCGAGCAGGCTATCGCCCAGCTTACCGCTATCCATAAAGCGCTGAATACGCCTATCC
>DBEZOM010000089.1:0-3374 GCA_048252855.1 Ruminococcus sp. | reverse complement strand
AAGCAAAATAATACGTATACCTAAAAATGAAAAAAATAGTTTCCTACTTCATCTTGATTCACTTGGAATTGATGAATCAACACTATTTCCCGATAATCTTGATATTGGATGTAAGCGAATAAAACAACGAATAACCTTATGCTAACATTATAAAATACTTTTGTTCACTGTTTATCCAACATCAAAAACCCCGCCGACTTCGATCTTCCGAGGACGACGGGGTTTTCTTTATACAAAAATGTCAGTATGTAAATGTCACACTTTATTTTCGATTTTTATCAGGCGTTTACCTTAACGTTGCCCTTGAACTTGGTCGCTTCCTTGTAAGGTCTTACCAGCATATAGATGATAAGAGCGATAGCTGCGATAGCGAAGATAAGTCCGATAACGTTGACGCTGCCGGTGAAGAGCAGGCCGAGCTGGTTTACGATAAGAGCGATGAGGTAAGCAAAGCCGCACTCATAGCCGATAGCGAACCAGAACCACTTGATGTTGTTCATCTCACGCTTGATAGCGCCCATTGCTGCGAAGCAGGGTGCGCAAAGCAGGTTGAAGATGAGGAAGCTCATACCGCTTACGCCGGTGAACGCCGCTGCGATAGCGCTGTAAACGGTGCCGTCGCCGCCGCCATAAAGGATACCCATAGTACCAACGATGTTTTCCTTAGCAACAAGTCCGGTAACTGCCGCAACAGTAGCCTGCCAGTTGCCCCAGCCGAGAGGTGCGAATATCCAGCAGATACCCTTACCGATCTTAGCAAGTATGCTGGCGTCCATCTGGTCTTCGGTCAGCATTCCGAAGCTGCCGTCTACCCAGCCGAAGTAAGAAGTGAACCATACTACGATGGTCGAAAGCAGGATGATAGTACCCGCCTTCTTGATGAATGACCAGCCGCGCTCCCACATCGAGCGGAGTACGTTGCCTACGGTAGGCATATGGTAAGCAGGAAGCTCCATTACGAAAGGTGCGGGGTCGCCTGCGAACATCTTATTCTTCTTGAGCATGATACCCGAGATGATGATAGCCGCGATACCGATGAAGTATGCGCCTACTGCTACGAATGCCGAGCCGCCGAAGATAGCGCCTGCGATCATAGCGATGAAAGGAGTCTTAGCGCCGCAGGGGATGAACGTAGTAGTCATGATGGTCATACGTCTGTCGCGCTCGTTCTCGATAGTTCTGGAAGCCATGATTCCGGGGATACCGCAGCCCGTACCGATAAGGATCGGGATGAAGGATTTACCCGAAAGACCGAATTTTCTGAAAATTCTGTCCATTACGAAAGCTATACGAGCCATGTAGCCGCAAGCCTCGAGAAATGCAAGGAGGATAAAGAGTACCAGCATCTGAGGTACAAATCCGAGTACCGCGCCGACACCGGCTACGATACCGTCGATGATAAGACCGTTCAGCCAGTCAGCGCAGTTCACTGCGTCAAGACCCTTCTGGATAAGTACGGGAATGCCGGGTACCCATACGCCGTAGTCAGCAGGGTCAGGCTCGCCCTCAGCGAACTTATCGCAAGCTTCGGTCAGGTCAGCCATAGTAGCTGTTTCAGTAGTAACTTCAAGAGTTTCTTCGTCCTCTACGTCGTAGTTGAAGTCAGAGCTGTATTTAGAAGTTTCTGCCATGATAGCGTCCTTAGCGGCAGCGCCGTCGAAATCGTCAGACTCAGTGTCGATAAGAGCTTCGAGGTCTGCGGTGTCAACGCCCTGGTCAGCCAGATAAGCAACATAGCCTTCGATGATAGCGTTAGTATCGCCGTACTCTTCTGCGGCAGCCTCAGCGTCGGAAGAGCCGATGCCGAAGAGGTGCCAGCCGTCGCCGAACAGACCGTCGTTAGCCCAGTCGGTAGCGGCAGAGCCGACAGTTACCATCGAAATGTAGTATACGATGAACATTACAACTGCGAAGATGGGAAGACCCAGCCAGCGGTTAGTAACGATCCTATCGATCTTATCAGAGGTGGTAAGTCCGCCCTGATTTTTCTTCTTCAAGCAGCCGTCAATGATGGAAGCTATGTAAACATAGCGCTCGTTGGTGATGATAGACTCAGCGTCGTCGTCCATCTCAGCCTCGGCAGCCTCGATGTCTTTTTCAACGTGATCTCTTACCGCCTGAGTAAGTCCGAGCTTTTCAATGACCTTTTCGTCGCGCTCAAAGATCTTGATAGCGTACCATCTCTGCTGCTCCTCGGGCATATCGTGAACGCAAACTTCCTCGATATGTGCGATAGCGTGCTCAACGCAGCCGCAGAAGGAGTGCTGAGGTATCATCTTTTCGCCGCTCTTAGCAGCTTCAACAGCCGCCGCAGCAGCTTCCTTTATACCTGTACCCTTCAGCGCCGAGATCTCTACTACCTTGCAGCCGAGCTCTTTTTCGAGCTGCGCAAAGTTGATAACGTCGCCGTTTTTCTTTACTACGTCCATCATGTTTACAGCGGCTACTACGGGGATACCGAGCTCTACCAGCTGATTGGTGAGGTAAAGGTTTCTTTCGAGGTTAGTACCGTCGATGATGTTCAGTATAGCGTCGGGACGCTCGCTGATAAGGTAATTTCTCGCAACTACTTCCTCGAGGGTGTAGGGCGAAAGCGAATAAATACCGGGAAGGTCGGTGATGGTAACGTCTTTATTGCCTTTCAGCTTACCTTCCTTTTTTTCTACCGTAACGCCGGGCCAGTTACCTACGAACTGATTTGAACCCGTAAGAGCGTTGAACAGTGTGGTTTTGCCTGCGTTCGGATTTCCCGCAAGCGCGATCTTAATCTCCATCTGATCCAATCCTTTCAAAAATGTTAGCCTAGTCTAACTATCTGGTATGATACGAGGAAAACTCGCATCAAACTATCTCGACGAACTCTGCGTCAGCCTTTCTGAGCGAAAGCTCATAGCCGCGTACAGTGATCTCGATAGGATCTCCCAAAGGCGCTACCTTGCGGATATAAATATCCACGCCCTTAGTAATGCCCATGTCCATGATCCTGCGCTTTACAGCGCCCTCGCCGCCAAGCTTTTTCACCTTAACGGTCTGTCCGATCTTAGCATCTCTCAATGTCGCCATCTATCATTTACCTCCTCATACATAAAATACAGCGCAAAAACGCTGATAAATTTACACCATTATTTTAATAGCCATTTCTTTAGAAACAGCCACTCTGGTCTCTTTAACGTTTACGATAACGTTGCCGCCCATCTCGCTGATGACCATTACGTCAGCACCGGGCACGAAGCCCAGATTTTCAAGAAACTTTCTTGTAGCCGCATTTCCGCCGACTCTTTTTATGCTGTGTTCTTCGCCTACGTTCGCCATTGTTAATGGAAGCATATTCCGCGCCTCTTTTCTTTTGTTTTTAGAGCTACTATGTTACATAA
>DBEZOM010000088.1:0-13025 GCA_048252855.1 Ruminococcus sp. | reverse complement strand
TTACTATTCTCTGTTATAATGAGAAGAAAAACGGAGAAAAGGTTTATTGCGGAGGACTTGAATATTTAAGTAGTGGAACAACCAGAGAAATAACCACTGACTTTGATTATGATGAAGTAAATTCTAAGATTCCTACATGGGAAACAGAAAACGTTGATGTTACTGTCAAGGTGAACTATGAGGAAAGCTTCAAGTGCTTGGAGCTTATAAATGCTGAGAGAAAGAAAAACGGTGAAGCGGCACTTATAATGGACGAAAATCTTTTGGATATGGCGATAACAAGGGTAGCCGAAGATTATTACGTTTTCAGTCCGAATCATGTAAGACCAAATGGGCTTATGTGTTATTCAATCGGAGAAGGAAGTGAAAATGGTTGTGCTGCATCAGGCGTTGGCGCAACGTTATCAGAAGCGGCATTTGAACTTTGGGACTCACATCTTCCACATAAGGAAAACTTTTTAGGCAATTGGACTTCTACGGGACTAGCAATAGCAGAGGTAAAAGATTGTTATGGAACGTATTTCATGGCTGTACAGGTTTTTGATTCTTCCAATGCCAAAAAGCCCGTATATTCAGCTAAAAAGAAAACTGAAACCATAACGAGAACCATAGAAGCAAAAAAGTACATCTGGTCTTATTAAGGAAAAGCGGGTGAGTTACCCGCTTTTTTCGTTTTGCCGTATGCACACACAAATATTCTAAATTTTTTCATAACTACTTGCAAATCGCCGCGAAAGATGGTATAATATTAAGGTATGATATTACGCGAAAGAAAGGGGCGAGCATATGAACAGCGAGCTGGTACACCTGCTGCTGCGGGTGCTGGGCACTACTCTGGTCATTATGGCTGTGATAATGCTCTGCTGCGTTATAACGCCGCGGCTGGCAAAAAAGATCGACGAGCACCGACCTACCAAGGACGAAGTGCCAAAGCCCGACCCTGACGAACCGCAGGTAAAAGGCCCTTACGACGCTTCGTCCGAGCCTGAATACGATCTGAATTACAAAATTTATAATAAAGACATTTATGGAGTTGATTTTAAACATGGCAAAAAAAAGCAATAATAAAATGGTAGAGGCTATAACCTCTATGGACGAAGATTTCGCAAAATGGTACACCGACATCTGCAAAAAGGCTGAGCTGGTAGAGTACACCAGCGTAAAGGGCTGTATGGTAATTCGCCCCTACGGCTACGCTATTTGGGAAAATATCCAGAAAGACCTCGACGCACGCTTTAAGGCGCTGGGTCATGAGAATGTTTGTATGCCTATGTTCATTCCCGAAAGCCTGCTCAATAAGGAAAAAGACCACGTTGAGGGCTTCGCTCCCGAAGTCGCTTGGGTAACCTACGGCGGCAGCGAGAAGCTTGAAGAGCGCCTTTGCGTTCGCCCCACCTCTGAAACGCTTTTCTGCGAGCACTACGCGAACATAGTTCACTCTTACCGCGACCTGCCGAAGCTTTACAACCAGTGGGTATCGGTAGTACGCTGGGAAAAGACTACCCGTCCGTTCCTGCGCTCGAGAGAATTTCTCTGGCAGGAGGGCCACACCATTCACGCGACCGCTGAGGAAGCAATCGCCGAGACCGAGCAGATGCTCAACGTTTACGCTGATTTCTGCGAGCAGTCGCTGGCAATGCCCGTCGTAAAGGGCAAAAAGACCGAGAGCGATAAGTTCGCCGGCGCTGAGTCCACCTACGCGATAGAGGCTCTTATGCACGACGGCAAGGCGCTCCAGGCAGGTACTTCGCACTATTTCGGCGACGGATTTGCTAAGGCTTTCGACATCCAGTTCACAAATAAAGACAATCAGAAGCAGTACCCGCACCAGACCTCTTGGGGCGTTACCACCCGCCTTATCGGCGCAGTTATCATGACTCACGGCGACGACAGCGGACTTGTTCTGCCGCCCGCGGTAGCCCCCGTTCAGGTAGTTATCGTGCCCATCGCGCAGTTTAAAGAGGGCGTGCTCGACGAAGCGAACAAGCTTTATGAAAAGCTCAAAGCCTGCGGCGTGCGCGTAAAGCTCGACGACAGCGATAATTCGCCCGGCTGGAAGTTCGCCGAGTACGAGATGAAGGGCGTGCCTGTAAGAGTAGAGATAGGCCCGAAGGACATCGAGAACGGTCAGTGCGTAGTCGCGACGAGATACAACGGCGAAAAGACCACCGTTTCCCTCGAAAACGAGCTTGAAACTTTCAAGGATACCGTTATCGAGATGCTGGAAAAGACCATTCCCGCCGGTATGTACGAAAAGGCTCTTGCTAACCGTACTAAGAGAACTTACCGCTGCCACTCTATGGAAGAGATCACCGAAGCGCTGGAAAAGAACGGCGACGGCTTTGTAGAAGCAATGTGGTGCGGCGACGAAGCCTGCGAGGATAAGGTAAAGGAAGTTACGGGCGTAGGCTCGCGCTGCATACCTTTCCATCAGGAAAACCTCGGCGACAAGTGCGTTTGCTGCGGCAAGGAAGCTAAGTGCATGGTGCTTTGGGGCAAGGCTTACTAATTTTAGATCATCCACACGGGGCGGCGTTTGCGGAAAATGCGCCCCGTTTTTTATGGAGTGAAAACTATTGCAGTTGATATTTTTACTGATAAACGTTGCCAGCTATACCATATGTACGCTGAACGATAAAAAGACAGTTTCGCGCGGGGGGCTTTCGGGCAGCGAATTTACATTTTTCATATCGGCTTCCACGGCGATTTTCATGCTGCCCTGCCTGCCTTTTCTGCACCTGCGCGCCGCGCTCTGCCCGCAGACTTTCGGCATTTCGGCGCTGCTGGTCGCGAACAAGCTCTGCGAATTTTACACGGCGGCGATCTGCCTGAGCGTGCTGAGCGCTTTTGAGGTGAAAGCATGGCTCGGGCTGGCGATGTTTCTTTCATACGGTGCTGACTGCGTGATCTTCGGCGAAACGCCCTCGGCGGCGAAGCTGGCTTGTCTGCCTTTCGCACTGGCGGGATTAGCGCTGATAGCGAGCGGCTCGGGCGATGCAAACGGCTCGGGCGGCAGACGAAAACTCACGCGCGGCGAGCTGCTGCGGCTTATCCCCGCGATGGCGCTGTACATATTCGCAAAATTTTCCTACGGGCTGATAATGCGCGCGGGCGAGCCTTACCTCTCGAAAAACACGGGGCTTTTCATCTCTATGCTGGCGCTCACGGCGATAATGGCGGCCGTGATCTTCCCGAAGCGCGCGGAGGGCGGCCTGCTGAAACGGCTGTACCTCGCGAACGAGCGTCCCTGCGACTACGCGGTGTTCAAGAAAATGCTGCTGATAGTTTTCCTCACCCGCCTGCCGAACATCGCGGGGCTGCTTGCGGAAAACGCGCTGATCGGCATGAGCCTTACCCTCTACTCGTTCGTTCAGCCACTGATACTCGTAACGCTTTTCTTCATCACGATCGCGAAGCGCGAGCGGTTCACGGCGAAAAATCTGCTCGGCAGCCTGATGTGCGTCGGCGCGATAGCTATGTTCCAAATATTTTCCATAATATAAAAATACCCCGCAGATACGAAAGTCTGCGGGGTATCGCTATATTTGCGTGAAATTACTTTTACTTGGTAAGTTCGTCAGCCAGAGCCTCTACCTGCGCGGTGGAGGTTTCGTCCAGCGCCGACTTTATCGAAACGCGGTTCTCGGCGAAAGTGATGTCCTTGCTGCCCTCGAGCATTTTCTCCATCACCTTAGCGGCGGTGGCAGCCCACGAGCCGTTCTCTATCAGCGCAACGCGTCTGTTGCGGTAGCCGCGCTCGGTGAGGTCGAGGATAAACTCGCGCATCGGCGGGAAAACGCCGCCATTGTATGTGCAGGAAGCCAGCACCAGCGTGTCGTAGCGGAAAGCGTCCTCAACGCACTCAGCCATGTCCTCGCGTGCAAGGTCAGCGACGGTGACCTTAGGGCATCCCTTTTCGCGCAGCTTTTCAGCCAGCAGCTCGGCGGCGGCCTTGGTGTTGCCGTAAACGGAAGCGTAGGCTACGAAAACGCCCTCGCTTTCGGGCTTGTAAGCCGACCATGTATCATACAGACCGATGTAGTAGCCGAGGTTTTCGGTGAGTACAGGGCCGTGCAGCGGGCAAATGGTCTGAATATCCAGCGCGGCGGCTTTTTTCAGCAGATTTTGCACCTGCATACCGTACTTGCCGACGATGCCGAAATAATATCTGCGAGCTTCGCAAGCCCAGTCCTCCTCAACGTCCAGCGCGCCGAATTTGCCGAAGCCGTCCGCCGAGAAAAGCACCTTGTCCTTAGCGTCGTAGGTCACCATTACCTCGGGCCAATGCACCATCGGCGCGAAAACGAATGTCAGCTCGTGCGCGCCGAGCGAAAGGCTCTCGCCGTCCTTTACAACTACGCGGCGGTCGGCGTAATCAGTGCCGAAAAAGTTCTTTACCATAGTGAAAGTCTTGGCGTTGCCGACTATCTGCGCTTCGGGGTACTTTTCGGCGAACTTCGCGATGTTTGCCGAGTGGTCGGGCTCCATGTGCTGAACTACGAGGTAATCCGGCTTTCTGCCGCCCAGCGCCTGCTCGAGGTTCGCGAGCCATTCATCGCCGAAATGCGCGTCTACCGTATCCATAACGGCGGTCTTTTCGTCGAGGATAACGTAAGAATTGTAAGCCATTCCGTTCGGAACAACGTACTGTCCCTCAAAAAGATCGACCTTGTGGTCATTCACGCCGATGTAAATTATGTCCTTTGTAATTTCCATGATTTTCTACCTCCAGTTATATTTTATCTTAATTGATATTATACCATATTGGTTCACATTTTGCAATAGCTTTCGCGCAAAAATTCAATTTTCTTTCGGTTGATAAAAACGTCCCGAAAGCTTCTGCGTTTTCACCTCGTTTACGAAAGCGCTTTGGTCGGTCTGCTTTACCGCGCGTATCACGCGTTTGCTCTGCGCCGCCGATACCACCGAGTACACCACCTGCCGCTCGCAGTGTTCGTAAGAGCCTTCGCCATCTAAGATAGTCGCGCCGTGGCGGCTTACGTCGTATATCGCCTGCGCGACCTCGTGCGGCTTTGTGGTCACGATGAGCAGGGTGCTCTGCTGGAATTTTTTGTACAGCATATGCAGCACCGCCGTCGAAGCATACTGGAAAATTATAGAGTACAGCGCTTTGTCCCAGCCGAACATCAGTCCCGCCGTGCAGAGTATCACGGAATTAAAGCCGAGTATCAGATTAAAAGAATCCATGCCGCTCTTTTCCGAAAGGTATATCGAAATGAAGTCGGTGCCGCCCGAAGTCGCGCCCGTGTTCAGGCAAAGGCTTATCGCCACGCCGTTGATAATGCCGCCGAATATCGCGATGAGAAGCACGTCCTCGGTGACGATGTGGTTCGGGATAAGGTCGGTGAAAAAGCTGTTCAGCAGTATCATCACGCAGGAAAAAGCCGTGAATTTCTTGCCGATGTGCCTAAAGCCGATGTACACGGGGAAAACGTTGAGCAAAATATTCACCGCGCTGAAAGGCAGAGTAAAGCCCGCAAGTTCCTGCACGGCGCGCTGTATCAGTATCGTCAGCCCCGTTATGCCGCCTGGGTACAGCCCGCCCGTGTTTACAAAAGTTTTGGTATTCAGCGCCATGATGAAAGCCGCCGCCGTGACCGCCGCCAGCGTAGCCGCGTCTTTTCTCAGCGCTTTCTTATCCGCCGATGTTTGCAGTTTTTTCATATCCGCACCTCCCTGCCGTATTTCTATACCTTTAATATAGCACATTTTTGAAGCTTTGTAAAGTGCTAATTTTGCATATTTGAAGATTGCAAGATCGCCATGCTTGACAATCTTCCGCTGCGGGTGTATAATAATATTATCTGCCGAATTTTTTTCGGCTTAGGAGGTATCATGAAAATGAGAGAATTTGCAAAATCACACAAGCTTGACCATGTTTGCTACGATATAAGAGGCCCAGTTATGGACGAGGCCAATATGATGGAAGCCGCGGGCGAAAAGATATTAAAGCTCAATATCGGCAACCCCGCTACTTTCGGCTTCAACGCACCCGATGACGTTATGCAGGTAATGTCCTCCTCGCTGCCCCTCGCGCAGGGTTACAGCGATTCTCACGGAATAATCGCCGCACGCGAAGCGATAATCCGCTACGACGAATACCGCGGCATTAAGGGCGTTACCCCCGCCGATATTTACACCGGCAACGGCGTTTCCGAGCTTATCACCATGTCTATGCAGGGTCTGCTCGACAGCGGCGACGAGGTGCTCGTGCCCTCGCCAGACTACCCGCTTTGGACTGCTTCCGTTACCCTAGCGGGCGGCACTGCTGTACACTACGTCTGCGACGAAAGCGCCGACTGGAACCCCGACATCGAGGACATCAAGAAAAAAATAACGCCGAACACCAAGGCTATCGTTATAATAAACCCGAACAACCCTACCGGCGCGGTATACGAAAAAGACCTGCTCATGCAGATAGTGGAAGTTGCGCGCGAAAACGGGCTGATAATTTTCTCCGACGAGATCTACGACCGCCTGCTGATGGACGACGCGGTGCACACATCTATCGCTTCCCTCGCGGGGGACGATGTTTTCTGCATCACATTCAGCGGACTTTCAAAATCGCATATGTCGGCGGGCTTCCGCATCGGCTGGATGAGCCTTTCGGGCAACAAAAAGGCGGCGCGCGGCTATATCGAGGGGCTGAATATGCTCTCCTCCATGCGCCTTTGCTCAAACGTGCCCGCGCAGCACATGGTAGCCACCGCCCTCAACCCCGCGAGCTTCGGAAAAAAAGACCCGCTTCTGCTCCCCGGCGGCAGGATCTACGATCAGCGCGAATTTATCTACAACGCGCTCAACAGCATCGACGGGATCTCGGCGGTAAAGCCTAAGGCGGCTTTCTACATATTCCCGAAAATGGACATTAAGAAGTTCGGCATCACCAACGACGAACAGTTCGTGCTCGACTTCCTGCGTGAGAAAAAGATACTGCTGGTACACGGCGGCGGCTTCCACTGGGGCTCTCCCGACCATTTCCGCATAGTTTATCTGCCCGATATGGACACCCTCAGCGCTTCGATGCAGGGTCTGAAAGAATTCTTAGCCGACTACAAGCAGAACTGATACTCACGATTTGCACAGATAACCACTTTGACCTTCACACATTTTGCGAAAGGGGAAGCGAAAATTTATGCAGAAAAAAAATAATACCGAGGGCAAACCTCTGCCAAAGCCGCGCCGCCCGATATTCACGGTGCAGTTCGGCGCGGTGCTGATATTCTCGGCGCTGCTCTGCTCGGCGGCGGGTATGCTGCTCGCGCTGATATGCGGCTCTGACGTGGCGGCGGTGATCTCGCTGCTCTGCGCGGCGGTGCTTTGTCTGCTGCCCGGCTCGCTGGTAAAGCTTTACACCGTGCTGCGCCGCGTGCGCGACCTGCGTGCCGCCGCTATACTCTGCGCGGCAGGCTTTGTGCTCGCGATGCCCGCTGTTTTCAGCTACTACGTCAGCCACGATTACGCGCTCAGCGTTTACCGCTACATGAAAAAGACCGAGGCGGACGTTTACTACTTCGCGGGGTACGAAAGCTACCTCGAAGATTACAGCGGCGCTGAGGACTTTATGCGACAGATGAAAGCCGCGCCCGCTTCGATAGTGCTCGAGGGCATGAGCGATGAAAAGCTTTCGCAGCTTTCCGCCGAAGACCTGAAAACTATCAACAGCGAAAGCCTTTGGGACTACTGCGGATTTTCCGACATACTCGGCAGCACCCCGCAGGAGGTCGAAAAGTCGATGAAAAAGGCGCACGAGATGAACGCTTACGAATTTACGTTCAAGTACCGCGGGCTTCACGCAAAGACTTTCGGCTATATGCTCGTCCACCCCTCGCTTATGTTCTCCGAGCTGCGCGGCATGATAACTGAGCCGAGCGGCTACTCGGTGCCCTTCGCGACGCTTATATTTTTCCTGATAAGCGAGCTTTTCTGTATGCTGACGATAGTTCTGCGGTTCGACTACCTGCACGGCAAAGGGCTTATCTACCGCAAAAAAATTTAAGAACACAAAAAGGCTGACGCCATGAAACGTCAGCCTTATTTTTTGCTTATCGCGGCGAATTATTCGCTCTTGATGTTGCCCATTATGATACCTCTGCCGTCGGTAACGATGTAAACTCTGCCAAAGACCTTCGGGTCGCCCGACATAACGTTCTTTACGTTGCCCCACTTTTCGGCATCGTCGTTTATGCGCTTCCATGAAACGCCCTTATCGGTAGACATATACACGCCGTGGCCCTCGTTGTTCGCTTCGCCTATCATGTAAAGAGTCATGTAGTCTGCGTCGTCAGCCGCCTTGCCGAGCGTTACCACCGAGCAATCCTGCACCGCGTCTGATACGCGTGTAAGCTGCGCGTCGCCGTCAGCGTCGAGGTAGTAAACGCCGCCGTTGCCCGCGCCTATCCAAAGGTCGCCCTCGGTATCCGCCGCGGCCTCTATCGTGAAGTTTGAAAGCAGGAATTCCGCGATGGTGCTCCAGCTCTTTCCGCCGTCGGCTGTCATGTAAAATCTGCCGTCGTATACAGCGTAGTAGCGGTCGGGGTTGACCTTATCGGTTTCCAGCGTGCAGCCGCCGGGCAGGTCGGCAAGCTCAGTCCAGGTCTTGCCCCAGTCCTTAGTCATGTACGCGCTCGCGCCGGTAACGCCCGGCTGCCAAAGCAGCGTTTTGCCGTCCGCCGAAAGCTTCACCTGACCGCCCGTCTTTTTCAGGCTATCGTCAGGCAGACCCTTAATCTCGTTCCAAGTGTCTGCGGCGTCGGTGGAGTAGTAAAGCGTAGCGTCGCCCTCCTCGGTCGCACGAACGACTATGTTGTAGTCCAGCATAGCGCAGTCGATGGAGGTGGACTTAAAGTCGCCGAAATGCTCGTCGGGCGCTTTGTTTACGTCCATGTGCTTGAAGCCGTAAAGGTCGCCGAGAATGGAGTAAAGTTCGGGGGCGTTCTCATCGTTGGCGTTTGGCGCTACTATGTCGAAAATCGCCGTCTGCTCTATGCCCTCAGCCGCCACGGAAATGTTTATCGGCTCGCTCTGGCACTTTGTGAGGTTATCCGTCTTGAATACCGTCGCGCCAGTGCCGTACATTATCTCGTCGGGGTTGAAGGGGTTTATCGAAACGCCCGTCATCCACCAGCCCGGCTTTAGCTGACCCTGCCAGTCGAGCCATTTGCACTCTGATATGTCGAGGTTGTAGTTGGTTTTCTGCGTTTCGGGGTCCCATATGCCCGTCCAGGTCTTGCCGCCGTCGAAGCTGGTGTAGATGTTGTCCACTACCGCCCAGAGGTCGAGGGTGGTAACTACTATCATGTTCGGGTCGTTGGGGTTTACGCTTAGTCCGCTGTAACCGCAGGTGTATTTGAGGTCGGGGGTTATCTCTTCCCAAGTTTTATCCTTGATGGAATATTTCTGCACCGAGCCGCGCATAACGTTATTCGGGCCCGCCTTGTCGCCGAAAGTGCAGTAGAGGTAGCCGTCGGAGGAAACTTCACCCTGTACAGGCTTCATGCCCTCGTTCTTTTTCAGCTTTTCGTAATAGGGGTTCTCTACCTCGCTCCAGCTCTCGCCGCCGTCGTCTGAGCGGAAGATGACGTTGCCCGTAGGCCTTGCCGCGCCCGCGAATATCGTCTGGCAGGCTTTGCCCTTGCTGCCCGAGCTTTTGTCGAAAGCCACCCATGTTATGCCGATAGCGTAGCCGTCCTCAACGTAGCCGCCCGTGGTCGGGAAGCTCTCGACTTTGCTCCAGCTTCTGCCGTAATCGGTTGATTTGAAAAGTCCGTCCGAGCGCGAGCCGTAGTAAAGTATGCTGTTGTCGCAGGGGTCTACCTGAAGTCTTTCGCCGCAGCCTCTGCCGACCTCGTTCGCACCCATGCGGAAGTCTACGTCTACTTTCAGCCAGTTCTCGCCGTAGTCGTCGGAAACCATTATAGCGCCCGCCGAATTGGTGTATGTGCCCGCCGCCATGTAAACGCGGTTAGGCTCTACGGGGTCGGTGGCTATGCTCTCAGCGCCGTTCAAGTTCCAGTCGTCGCCGCCGATGAAGTCGGTCATGCACTTCCACTTGCCCGTTTCCTTGTCGATCTTGTAAGCGCCGCCCATATCGGTACGCGCGTAAACTACGCCCTCTTCGGTGGGGTTGTAAATAATGTTCGGGATAAATCCGCCCGCCATTATCGTAGCGTTGCCCCACTCCCAGCCTGTATCTACGTGCTGAGCATTGTAATATTCGTCGGCGCTTATGGTCTTAGCGTCGGCAGCCGATTCGGTCTTTTTATCCTTGCCCGCGCAGCCGCCAAGCGCGCCCGCCGCGAACACCGCAGCGCATATCAGCGCCGCAAGCTTTTTCATCTTCATCTGCTAAAATTCTCCTTGTCCGAATCAATCAATATCGTAAAGCGCCATGCTCTCGATATTTCTGTACTCGTGCTTTTCGTAATAGCCTATCAGCTCGCCGCTATCGTTTCTGAGGGCTATCATGTACACGTCCTTGTTTTCCTTTTCGTTGCGGAAAGTGTAGACCTTATTATTGGCGGGGTCTTTTTTAAACCACGCTATCACGCGCTCTATCTTGTCGTTAGAGTCGGCATTGTGGCAGCCCATCAGCGACCTGCCTATCAGCGCCGCGCCGCCGCGTTTCTCGTACCTCTTTACCGCCGCGGGGTTCATGTAGAGCACCGTGTGGCTGAGGTCGCAGATAACTACGGGCGCTTCGTCGGCGTCGATAACGCTTTTGAAGTAATTATTCTCCATTTCCGTTACCCTCCTATTTTCATGATAACGTTTACATTTTTATCCTTAAAATTCGCCGCAGCCCGCCCTTTCAGACAGGTGCAGCGAAATTTTGATTCATATATTACGCCTTGATAAAGTGCAGTATCTTCGACTGATAATCGCCCAAAAGCGAGGTGATGTTGATACCGCCCTGCATAAGAGCCGCGCCCGAAAGCTTAACATCGGGGTTGGATTCCTCGTAGTAGTAAGCGTTCGGCTCTAAGCCCTTGAGCTTTATCCTGCGCGAGCGCTCGTTCGGGCGGGAGAGCACCTGTACGAACTCAAAGAGCGCTTCGCCCTTGTCCTTAGCTACGAACATCCAAGCGTCCCAGGTGTTGTCCTCGAACATATTGCCTATGCGGTAGTGGTCGCCGGTGCGCACCAGCTTGTTGTACTTGTTGAACTCGGCGATCTGACCGGGGATAGCGTTTCTGTCCTCCTCGGGTATCTTAGTAACGTCAAGCTCGTAGCCGAAAGTACCTACCATAGCTACATGGCCGCGGGTGGTGAAAGGCGTAGTTCTGCCAACGGTGTGGTTCGGGCAGTCGGAAACGTGCGCGCCCATAGCCGAGCAGGGGTAGCACATAGATGTGCCGTACTGTATTTTCAGTCTTTCGATGGCGTCGGTATCGTCCGAGCACCAGATCTGCGGCGAGTAGTAAAGCATACCCGCGTCAAATCTTGCGCCGCCGCCCGAGCAGTTCTCAAGCAGCAGGTGCGGATAATCGGTAGTAAGTCTGTTCATAAGGTCGTAAACGCCGAGAACGTATCTGTGCCAAAGCTCTCTCTGACGCTCCTTAGGCAGGCTGTTTGAAGCCACCTCGGTAAGCTGGCGGTTCATATCCCACTTTATGTACTCGATGTTCGCGCTGTCGAGTATCTTCTTCATCATGCCGTAAACGTAGTCGCGAACGTCCTCGCGCGAATAGTCGAGAACATACTGCTCGCGGCAGAGGGTCAGCTCTCTTCCCTTTACCTGTATAGCCCAGTCGGGGTGAGCCTTGTAAAGCTCAGAGTCGGGCGAGATCATCTCAGGCTCGAACCAAATTCCGAACTTCATGCCCAGCGCGTTTACTTTGTCAACGAGCGCTTTCAGACCGCCCTCGAGCTTCTTTTCGTAAACGAACCAGTCGCCCAGCGAGGAGTTATCTGCGTCGCGGTGACCGAACCAGCCGTCGTCCATTACGAGCATCTCGATGCCCAGCTTAGAAGCCTGCTCGGCTATCTGCACCAGCTTTTCAGCGGTGAAGTTGAAGTAGGTAGCTTCCCAGTTGTTTATAAGTATCGGGCGGCGCTTATCCTTGTATTCGCCGCGGATAAGGTTGTTTCTGTAAAGATCGTGGAAGGTGCGGCTCATCTTGCCCAGACCTTCGTCGGAGTATACCATGATGACCTCGGGGGCGGTGAACTTTTCGCCCGGCTCGAGCAGCCATTCAAAGTCGCAGGAATTTATGCCCATCAGGTAGCGGGTCTTTCTGTGCTGAGTAACTTCCGCTTCGGAAATAAAGTTGCCCGAGTATACGAAGTTAAAGCCGTATACCTCGCCGCTGTCCTCGTCGGCATTGTGTCTGCAAAGAGCGGTGAAGGGGTTGTTCTGGTGCGAAGATTCGCCGCGCATAGAGTCGATTATCTGCTTGCCGACGTGCAGGCGGCAGCGTTCCATAGCGCGCTCGCGTGCCCAAGAGCCGTTGAGGGTTATCATATCCATCTTCTCGTCGTCGAACTCTACGCAGGCGGAGTAAACGCGGGTAAGCTTTACGTTATCGCCGCCGACATTGCGGATAACTACCGAGCGCGCGATGGCGTTCAGACCCGCAAACGCGGTGTAGATAAGGTCTGCTTCAAGACCCGCAGGCTTATCCTCCATAGTGATCTCGAGCGTTTCAGCCTCTTCGGGGGTGTTTGCGAAAGTAGCAGGCAGACCCTCCAGCGCGGGCTTGCCCTTGTAGATCTTGTGCGACTTGTAGCGCAGGTCGCAGGTAGAAGCGCCGTTCTTATCCATTATCGAGAAAGCGTGCTCGCGGTAATCGCCCAGCCCGAAGCAGGGGTACTCAAAGGGCAGAGTATCCATATAGCAAGCTTTATCGCGGTTGTTTGTTTCAGGCGTAAAAGGGTTCTCGTCCAGACGAAGCAGATAAGAAAGGTCTTCATCGGGCAGATCCTTGCCGTAATAAACGTGAGCCAGATAGCCGCCGGGAGCGACCTTGAGCATATAGCAGCTCTCGCCCGCGGTGAGCTTGAAG
>DBEZOM010000087.1:0-4885 GCA_048252855.1 Ruminococcus sp. | reverse complement strand
CGCGTCCTCCAGCTCGCGCTCGGTATAGCCCAGCCCGAGCATATGCTGTTTCAGCGCGCTCCAGCTGTTCGGCGCGTAGCCCATGCCGTAGCGCTTTATCGTCTGCGGCGAGAGGCGGCGCGTCTGCATCAGGTAGCGCACGCACTTAGCGCCCTCGGGCTTTGAGAGCTGGTGGTAAAAGAACTTCGCCGCGTCGCGGTTCATATCGTATATCTTCTTTCGCCGCTCGGCTGTATTGCCGCTGCCGCTTCGGCGAAAATCGTCCTCGGGCAGTTCCATATTCGCGCGCTCGGCGAGCATTTTTATCGCCTCGACATAATCGAGGTTGTGGTATTTCATTATAAAGCTGATAACATCTCCGCCCGCGCCGCAGCCGAAGCAGTGGAAAAATTCGCGGTCGGGGTGGATATAGCAGCTGGGCGTTTTTTCGTTGTGAAAAGGGCAAAGACAGACGTAATCCCTGCCTGCGCGCTTGGTCGAAACATACTCGCCCATAACCTCGGCTATCGGGTTCGCCGCTTTCAGCCTTTCGAGAAACTCAGCCGAAAATGCCAATATATCATTTCCTTTCAGAAAACTTCCCGCTCAGCGCACGTTCCACGAAGCGGGCACATATATCTCTACAAATCTGTCTACCGCGTATTTATCAGACATTCCCGCTATGTAATCGCATACTGCCGTTTCTCTGCCGTAGCGTTCGGCGAGCGAGCGGTAAAGCTCGGGCAGCTTATCGGGGAATTTATAATAGTAGCTGTAAAGCCCGTCGAGCATAGAGTAGGTCTTTTTCTCCTCTGACTTGCAGGTCGGGTTGCAGTAGACGTTATCGAACATAAAATCCTTTAGCGCGTCGTATGCGCGGCGGATATTCGGCGACATCTCCATACGGTAAACGCCGTTGTTCACAAGGTCGCTGACGAGGGTGGTTATGCGCTGAGATTTCGAATGGCCCAGCACGCCCGTTATTTCCTCGGGAATATCCTCTTCGGTAAGAATATCCGCGCGGATAGCGTCGTCAATATCGTGATTAAGATAAGCGATAACGTCGGCGAAGCGAACTACTATGCCCTCTTTCGTTTCGGCGAACTGGTTCGTGTGTTTCAATATGCCGTCGCGCACCTCGTAAGTCAGGTTCAGGCCCTTGCCGTTATTTTCTATCAGCTTCACCACGCGCACGCCCTGCTCGTAGTGCTTGAAGCCGTTGGGATTTATGCGGTTGAGCGCGCGCTCGCCCGCGTGGCCGAAAGGCGTGTGCCCCAGGTCGTGCCCCATGGCGATAGCTTCGGTAAGGTCTTCATTCAGCCGCATAGCCCGCGCGATGGTGCGCGCTATCTGCCCTACCTCAAGCGTGTGGGTAAGGCGGGTGCGGTAGTGGTCGCCGGTGGGGCTGAGAAAGACCTGCGTTTTCAGTTTCAGCCGTCTGAATGAATTGCAGTGTATTATCTTGTCGCGGTCGCGCTGGAACTCGGTGCGCAGGTCGCAGAGCGGCGCGGGGCGTTCCCTGCCGCGAGTCTTTGAAGAAAGGCAGGCGGCGTCGCAAAGGTATTTTGTTTCAAACTGTTCGTGAAATTCTCTTGGAAGCATTTGTCAGCACCTCCGTGATCGCAAGGCGGATAATATCCGTCAAAAAAAAATGTCAGCTAAAAAGCGGCGGGTGTGCGCCGAAACTTGTACACTTGTACAAGCGCAAAATTTCCCGCCTATATATTATACAAAATTCGCGCCGAAAATCCCTTTATTTCAAACTAAATTTGTGTATTTTTGTAGACTTGCACAAAACATCAAGAGAAATCCTCCATAATATCAGGCGTTTCATCTAATTGCAGTTTACCGTTAGCGGCGTTTATAAGCTTTTCTTTAAATTTATCCACGAGGTCTTTTTTGACTAGCATTACAAGCTCGACATCGCTGCCAAAATTTTCCTCCAGCGTTTTGACCTCAAATTCGGGCATAAGCCGCGCTAATCTGCCGTAAAGATTATAGTCGCAGCGCACGGTTATCTTCGAGCAGCGGCGCATTATCATAATATCCGCCGCCGAAAGCGCCTCGCGGCAGCTTGCCGAATATGCCCGCGCCAGACCGCCCGTGCCGAGCAGTATTCCGCCGAAGTAGCGCGTTACCACAACGCAAATATCTGTAAGCCCTTCCTTTTTTATAGTTTCGAGCACCGGCACGCCGCCCGTGCCCTGCGGCTCGCCGTCGTCGCTGTAACGCGATATATTGCCATCGCGCAGGATGTAGGCGTAAACGTTATGCCGAGCCTTGCGGTTGGCAGCTTTTACAGAATTTATAAATTCTACCGCCTGCTCTTCCGTTTCCACGGGCGCGGCCGAGGCTATGAAGCGCGAGCGCTTTTCCTCTATCTCGCCGCTGCATGGCGAGCGCAGCGTCATGTATTCATCTGACATATTATACGCCCCTTTCGTGATATTTCAACAAAAACTGCGTGTGCAGAGTGTAAAAAAAGGGCGGCATATCAGCCGCCCCTTCAAATCGTGAATTAGTCGAGATTAAATCTCTTCTTAAATCTGTCAACACGTCCGCCGGTATCAACAAGCTTCTGCTTGCCGGTGTAGAACGGATGGCACTTAGAGCAGATTTCCACCTTAATATCCTTCTTGGTCGAGCGAGTCTTGATGACATTGCCGCAAGCGCAGGTGATGGTGGTCTCCTCGTATACGGGATGGATTCCTTCCTTCATTACAAACTTCCTCCTTCCAAACGAAAATTATGAACTCATAGAAGCCCATCAATTTATGTTCAGACAGTAGTTCTATGCAGCATTCAATAAATATAAAAGCCGTATCAACACGACCTTATATATTTTATCAGACTTTTTCGCCTTTGTCAAGCATTTCACATTACATTTAACACTTTTTTAACATCTACTGCATATCTGAGATAACGTAAGGCAGCTCTATCACGAAGCAGACACCGCCGTCGTAGAGATTTTCCACGAATATCTTGCCGTTGCAGAGGTCTACCACGCGGCGCACCAGTGCCAAGCCCAAACCGTTGCCCTCGGTCTTGCGCGAATTGTCGCCCTGATAGAATTTATCGAATATCTTCTCGGCGACTTCGGGCGGTATCTGCGGGCCGTCGTCGGAAATGCGGACGGTTATGTTCTTATCGGTGCGGAAAAGGCGCACGCCTATGTGGCCATTCTCGGGCGTGAATTTTATCGCGTTGTTGATTATATTCTGCCATATCTGCGCCATAAGCTCCTCGCTGCCGAAGTAGTAAACGCTGTCCAGCTCTATATTCAGCTCTATGTTTTTCTTCGTCCACTCAGGCTCTAGGACAAGCAAGATCTTGCGTATCTGCTCGTCGATGGAAAAGCGCGTTTTGTTGCTTACCGTGGTCTGATTTTCCAGTTTTGAAAGGCGCAGTATATCGGTCGTCAGCTTCGAGAGCCTGCCAGTTTCGTTCACGATTATCTGCGTGTACTCGCGGCGGTCGGCGTCGGATAAGTTATCGTCCTGCAAAAGCTTTGCGAAGCCCTGTATAGAAGCGAGCGGCGTTTTGAACTCGTGCGAAACGTTGCTGATAAAGTCGCCGCGCAGCGACTCTATGCCCGAAAGCTCCTCAGCCATTTTGTTGAAGTTATTGATAAGCACATTCAGCTCGGCGTCTTTGCAAAGCGGTACGGTAACGTTGAAATGTCCGCGGGAAACCATAGCCGTAGCGCCCGTGAGGTTGCGGACGGGGCGGAGTATGCGGCGGGTGAGAAATACCGTGAGCACCGAGCCTAAGATTATGCTGACCATAAGCGCTATCAGCATAGCCATTATCGTCATCCAGTAGTAGTTATCTTTGGCAAACGATGTAATGCTCAGGTACTCGCCGTTTATAACGGTATAGCCCACCACCGTAGGCACAAAGCCCGTTACCTCAACGTAGCAGTTGTGCTCGGAAGCCTCTATCTTTACGCGGTAATACTCGGTGCTTTTCGGCTTTATAACGGTGACCTCTGAGGTATCGTTATTGCATATCGAGATTATCTCGCTGGTGGTGTACTTATCTACGCTTTCCAGCCGCTTCATCGAGTTCGCTAGGGTAACTATCTGATTTTCGATGTTGCCTACCAGCGAGGGACGCATTATAAACATCAGCGCCGCCAGCGAAATGATGGAGGACACCAGCATTACTATAAGGAACATCAGCGCAAATTTGAATTGCAGGGTGGTCTTGCCCATTTTTATCTTGGTCGCTTTTTTCATCAGTTCACGTCCGTTTCGTAATGTCCTACTTTTTCTTTACAGCCTTGTATCCCAGCCCGCGCACCGTCACTATGTCGAAATCGTCGTTTGGCGTATAGCGCTCGCGCAGGCGCTTTATGTGAACGTCTACCGTGCGCTCGTCAACTTCGCTCTCCAGCCCCCAAAGTTCGTCGAGAAGCTGGCGGCGGGTGAAGATCTTGTTCGGGTACGAGAGCAGCTTAAAGAGCAGCATAAACTCTTTGTTCGGTATAGTTTCGGGCGGCTTGCCCTCAAACGTGACTGTAAGCGCGTCGTAATTGAGTGTGCAGCTTCCGACGGTAAGAGCGTGGTCGGAGGCCATTTTTGCACGGCGCAGCAGCGCGCCCACGCGCAGAATCATCTCGTCGATATTGATAGGCTTCACCATGTAATCATCCGTGCCCGCCATAAAGCCCTTTTGCTTATCGGTAAAGCTGTCCTTAGCCGTCACCATCAGCACGGGCATTTCGTACCGCGCGGCGCGAAGCTGCTTTACCAGCTCGTACCCGTCGATCTTCGGCATCATTATGTCTGAGATCACGAGGTCTACCGATATGCGCTCCATAACGTCAAGCGCGTCCTCGCCGTCTACCGCGGGGTAGGGCATATAGCCGTTTTGCTTGAGCGCCGCGCACATCAGCTTGCGCAGG
>DBEZOM010000086.1:0-2635 GCA_048252855.1 Ruminococcus sp. | reverse complement strand
TGATACGGCTCTTGTTTGAAAAATAAGTTACCGATATGTGAAAGTTTGATGAAATTTATCACTCATATTTCGAGAGTGCTAAAAAGTTTGCATCGGCTCACTCGGCGGGTGTGCATAAAAATATCCCCGCGCATTTTCGCTCTGCACGGGGATAAAATTCTAAAAATCAGTTCTGAGTAAATCTCTTAGGCTTTACAGCGGTGACGTCTTTATCATCGGTGATAACGCCTTTAAGACCTGCCGCAAGACCTGCCAGACCCTGGATCTCGCTTGGTATGATGATCTTGGTAGCCTGACCATCGGCAGCCTTTTCAAAAGCTTCGAGGCTCTTGAGCTGGATAACTGCCTCGTTCGGGTTAGCCTCATTCAGCTTTCTGATACTATCGGCAAGAGCCTGCTGTACCATTTCGATAGCCTGCGCTTCACCCTCTGCCTCGAGTATCTTCTGCTGCTTGATAGCGTCTGCCTGAAGTATCTTAGCTTCCTTTTCAGCCTGCGCGCGGAGTATCTTCGACTCCTTTTCGCCCTCTGCAACGAGCACCTGCGACTTCTTCTCAGCCTCAGCCTGAATTACCTTTTCACGGCGCTCACGGTCAGCCTTCATCTGCTTTTCCATCGAATCCTGAATCTCAGGGGGCGGGATGATGTTTTTCAGCTCTACGCGCTGTACCTTTATGCCCCAGCGATCGGTAGCTTCGTCAAGTTCGCGGGTGATGTTGCCGTTGATATAATCGCGCGAGGTAAGAGTAGCTTCGAGGTCGAGGTCGCCGACGATATTTCTCAGCGTGGTAGCGGTGAGGTTCTCTATCGCCTTTATAGGACGCTCAACGCCGTAAGTGAACTGCATAGCGTTAGTTATCATGAAGAATATTACGGTGTCGATCTTCATAGTTACGTTATCCTTAGTGATAACGTCCTGCGGGGGGAAGTCGATTACCTGTTCTTTTAGGTTCACGCGCTTTGCGATAGTGTCGATAAAAGGTATCTTGACGTGCAGACCCGTGCCCCACGAAGCGTGGTAAGCGCCCAGACGCTCAACTACATACACATACGACTGCGGAACGATCTTGATATTCGAGATGATGATGACCAGCAGCACCAGCACGATTATCAGAATTACATATAATGGATCCATTTGCTGTTTTCCTCCTTAATATAAACGGCTCTCGCCGAGTGTTTACTTAGCCACGATGAGCTTAGCGCCATCGACTTTTTTGACGGTAACTACTTCGCCCTTTGCGATGTCGTCGCCGTTTTCCGAGCGCGCCGCCCAGTCAACTCCGTCGAGTTTTACTCTGCCCTCGCCGGTGCGGCTGCAAAGAGTCTCAATAACCACGGCGGATTTGCCGATGTCGTAATCCTCGTTCGGGTCGGGCGTTTTGTTCTTTTTCATGCGTTTAACGAGCGAGCGGGTCGCGACGAGCAGCAGCGTACTGCCTACTACAAAGATAACGAGCTGCCAAATGAAGCTCAGCCCCGCGAGCGCGGCGAACATTGCGAGCAGCGCGGCTATCGCGAACCAAATGGACACGAGCGCATTGAACGTTACCGCCTCAGCCACTGCGAAAACCAGAAAAGCTATCGCCCAGCCAAGCACCTGCGTGTTTGAAACGAACGAATCTATTATCTCTTTCAAAGCCTTTCTCTCCTTTCCAAGGTCTGCGAGCGCCCTAAGCGCCTGACCTTTTTACAATTATAACACAAAGTTTACGAAATTGCAATAGTCGGCGGGCACTTTACAGAATTTTTATGTGGAAATTTTTCTGCCAAAGCCCTTGACACGAGTGAAAAACTATGCTATAATATTATAGTCAAAAAAACGGGATGTAACTCAGTTTGGTAGAGTGCTTGCTTTGGGAGCAAGATGCCGCAGGTTCAAGTCCTGTCATCCCGACTTTTGTGTCCCTGATAATACTGTATCTTCAGTACTTTCAGGGATTTTTATTAGTCATACATTTTTACAGAATTGAGGTAATATGAACAGTAACGTAATTACAGCCAATAATATTTCAGAGTACATCAGTATAGTCCATCAACTAAATAACTCTAAAGGAACATATAAATTACTTTATAGAGGACAAAACAATAGCAAATATGACATTGTGCCATCACTATGTCATAAAATTGCAGAAACAAAACAAACATACTTACCATATGAATCGGAATTGATAAAAAAAACAAAATTAAAATATCCAGAAGAGTTCGGAACAACAAAAAATGATTTAGAATTATTATCAAGACTTCAACATTATGGCATACCTACAAGGTTACTTGACGTAACATTAAACCCATTAGTAGCACTTTTTTTCGCTTGCCACGGTACCCAAAACTTTTCTAATGATGGTGAAGTTATTGTATTTTCAATAAACGATTCATCGTATGGTGATGATAACGACACATTAGCATTATCAAGTTTTTACAAATTTAATTATACTATTTCCGTCGAAGAATTTTTGAAACTTAATAAATTAGACTATAGAGTTAGCCATAATATGCATACGTCAGGTGTTGAACGATATATTGTAACACATCGTGTTCCAATTTGGACACAACTTCCAGAACACACACCACGTCAAAAAGCTCAAGCAGGAAGTTATCTCATTTTTCCAAACGAAATTGAATTCACATTGTATAC
>DBEZOM010000085.1:0-23638 GCA_048252855.1 Ruminococcus sp. | reverse complement strand
ACAATTTGTGAACTATGACTAAGAGCAAGTTTTCGCCGCCAAATGACCACATTTGCCAACGCGCCGACCGCTGCGGTACGCCGTTTTCGCCAAAAATCCAATATTTCCTTGACTTTTTTTATTATATGTGCTATAATAGCTAACAGTATTAGCAATGAAAAAGGCGGTGATTTTTTGGATAAACGTGAAACTACTCAGGCGTTTTTGAGCGCTATGCGGGCTTCTTATTTTAACAATACCGCAAAAACCTCGGCCGACTACCTGCGCGGCGAGTGCCGTATGCTGTCTTTTCTCAACATCGAAAAAGAGCGGCAGTACCAGTCGGGCGAGCTGGCGAAGCACCTAAACATCACTACCGCACGCACTGCCGCCACGCTGAGAACGCTTGAAAAGAAAGGCTACGTTACCCGCAGCGTATGCGGCGGCGATAAGCGGAAAATATTCGTTTCCATCACCCCCGCAGGCTCGGAATTTATCGAAAAAAAGCGCGAGGACGTTTGCCTGTTTTTCGACCGAATTTTCGACGAGCTCAGCGAGAGCGACCGCCGCGATTTTATCCGCCTTATCTCTGAGATAACCGAGATCGCGGGAAAAATGAAGTAACGAAAGGAATTTGGAAATTTATGTACATAGATGATTTTTTCAGCGGAAGAGCATTTGACGCATATGAGTTTTTCGGCGCTCACCCCACGTCAAACGGCGTAGTTTTCCGCACATTCGCGCCAAGCGCGGGCAAGGTGGCTGTAATAGGCGATTTCAACGACTGGTACCCTTGGCAGCTTCACTGCGACCGCGGCGTTTGGGAGCTTGAAGTGCCGCAGGCTAAGGTCGGCGACAAGTACAAATTCGTGATCTACACCCGCAGCGGCGAGATGATAGAGCACTGCGACCCCTACGGCTTCGGCATGGAGCTTCGCCCCAACTGGGCTTCCATCGTGCGCGACTTAAACGTTTACAAATTCACCGATGAGAAGTGGCTCGCTCAGCGCGATAAAAATTACAACAAGCCGCTCAACATTTACGAAATGCACCTCGGCTCTTGGAAAACGAATGAAGCGGACGAAAACGGCTGGTACGATTACGCCGCCATTGCCGACCTGCTTATTCCATATCTGAAAGAGCATGGCTATACGCACGTTGAGTTCATGCCGCTTTCCGAGCACCCCGCCGACTGCTCGTGGGGCTATCAGAACACGGGATTTTACGCACCTACCTCACGCTACGGCACGGCAGAGCAGCTTATGGAGCTTATCGACAAGCTTCACAACGCGGGAATTGGCGCGATAATGGACTTCGTGCCCGTGCATTTTGCGATAGACGGCTACGCTCTGCGCAATTTCGACGGCACGCCGCTTTACGAATATCCCGAATCTGACGTTTCGGTCAGCGAATGGGGCACTTGCAATTTCCTTTTCAACAAGCCCTCTTCGGCGGTATTCATGCAGTCCTGCGCAAACTACTGGCTGGAAAAATACCACTTCGACGGCCTGCGAATGGACGCTATCAGCCGTGCGATATACTGGCAGGGTCAGCCCGAGCGCGGCGTGAACCCCAACTCCGTCAACTTCATAAAGCAGATGAACGCGGGTCTGCAAAGGCTGCACCCCGACTGTATGCTCATCGCGGAGGACTCGACCGCTTTTCCGAAGATCACCTGCGCCGTGGAGTACGACGGCATGGGCTTCGACTACAAGTGGGATCTCGGCTGGATGAACGACACGCTGAATTACTTCCGCACCCCGCCCGCCGAGCGCCCTGAGCAGCACAACAAGCTGAATTTCTCGATGTACTATTTCTACAACGAGCTGTATATGCTGGAGCTTTCGCACGATGAAAACGTGCACGGCAAGGCGACCATCGTGCAGAAAATGTGGGGCGATTACGAGCAGAAATTCCCGCAGGCGCGCGCTATGTACGCGTATATGTTCACCCACCCCGGCAAGAAGCTGAACTTCATGGGCGGCGAATTTGCGCAGTTCCGCGAGTGGGACGAAACGCGCGAGCAGGACTGGGACATTCTAAAATATCCCCTGCACGAAAGCTTCGACCGCTACATGAAAAAGCTGATGGGGCTTTACAAGAGCGAACCTGCGCTGTACAACGCCGAGTACAACCGCGACACATTCCGCTGGCTGATGGCTGACAACGCCGAGCAGTGCAGCTACGCATACATACGCACCGCTGAAAATCAGACGATATGGTGTCTTTTCAACTTCTCTGACAAAGAACAGACTTTCCCACTGGAGGCTGACAAACCCTGCGTGCTCTCGCCTATGCTCTCATCTGACGAGCAGACTTACAGCGGTTCTACGCCTGCGAAAGAGCTTAAAAAGATCGTGATAGAAAAGGCGGGCGCGCACGAATTTACTCTGCCGCCCTTCACTGCCCTGCTTTACGAAGAGCTGCCTGCCGAGCCCGCTAAGCCTGCAAAAACTGCGAAGAAAGCAAAGTCTGCCGCTAAGTAACATTTTCACCGCCGCCCGCGTAATATGTATGGGTGATGCTATGAAATTTCTTATCGGTATGACTTCGATAACCTACGCTATGCGGGCGCAGGAGCTGCTCACTGCAAAAAATATACGCTGCCAAGTGGTATCAACGCCGAAAAATGTCGGCAGCGGCTGCGGATATTCGCTATCGGTCAGCGGTGACCCGAACGAGGTCAAGCGGCTGCTGAGCGAAAACGGCATAAAATACAAAGAAGTTTACCTTTAAAAAGAGTCCCTCTGTTTTGCGGCAGAGGGACATTTTTGTACTTGACGAAATTCGTCGAATGTGGTATAATTATTACAAACATTGTAAGCGAGGTGAAGAGCATGATAAGCGATTATTCCGTACTAAAGTCGATAATCGAAAACGGCGGCCGCGAGGGCTACATTACCGACGAGCGCTTTAACGTAGTGTGGACAAATTCGCAGAAGCCGCTCACCGAGATACTTCTATGCTCCGAACACAGCTCGCTGGAGCGTGCGCGCACTAAAGAAGCCATGATCTCATGCTCCGACGGCTCGGCGCTGAAGATCACGCCGATAATGGTAGACGGAAAAGCTGAGGCTTACGTTTTTGAGCGGTTCACCGGCAATCAGATACTCGATATGCTCTCAAAGACCTCTGTATTTTACAGCTTCGCCGAGCAGTACAATTCTTTCCGCGACTCCTCGCTGGAACTGCTGCTGAAAGCCGCCGAAAACGACCGCTTTATCGCCGAAAAGACCGACAAGCTCACGGCGGGAAGCGTAAACAAATCAGGCTCTTTCAAGATACTTTCGCCCGAGTCTGAGCCTATCACGATGGATCTTTACGTTCCGCTGAGCTACTGCTGCGGCTCGCTGCAAATTCTATCTAATTACACCGACCTCAAGCTTGAGACTGAGATCTCGATGGGGCTTTTCACGCTGACGCACCTTACTTCTTTCGAGTACGTTGTGCTCAACCTCATCATAAACGCTTATCAGAACGCCGAGCCCGGCAACCGCAAGCTGCTTGTGCGCGGCTACCGCAAGGACGATAACGTTATAGTCGAGATACATAATAACGGCGCAGCGCCCGACATTGAAAAGATAGAGGCTTTCCGCCACATTTATGCGATAGACCGTCCCGAATACAGTGGCGAGGGTCTCGGCATCGCGATGGTGCAGCTTTTTGCCGACAAATATAACGGCGAATTTCTCATGAGCCGCAGCCACCTCGGCGGACTTTGCGCCGAGCTGCGCTTGCCTTACCGCCTGCCCGACAGCCGCATTTCGCTCTTCTCGCCGAATTACGGTGAAAACGACGACGAGCTTATGATAGAGCTTCTGAAAAAGTGCTTCACCGCAGAGCAGCTTTCCGTACTGCAAAACAGATAAACCAAACCGCCCGACATTGCGCCGAGCGGTTTTTTCATTCTATAAAAATATCAGCTTCGTTAAAAGTTATGCTTACGCAAGTGCCTTTGCCGACCTCTGATGTGATGGAAATGGCGTGTCCCAGCCTGCGGCAGACTTCGCTGCAAAGGTACAGCCCGATGCCGCTGGAGCGCTTCTCTTCCCTGCCGTTGTAGCCCGTGTATCCGCACTCAAAAATGCGCGGCAAGTCTTCGGCGGCAATGCCTATGCCCGTGTCAGAGATCATGAGCGTGCGGCCGACTGTACATATCTTTATCTCGCCCGAGGAGGTGTATTTCAGCGAATTTGAAAGCACCTGCTCTATCACGAAGCAGAGCCATTTTTCGTCGGTCAGCACGGTAATATCGCTAGGCTCGTACTCCAGTTTCAGGCGCTTCAATATGAACTGCTTCGAGTATTTGCGGATAGATGTGCGCACCGCTGAGTCTAGGCTGCGGCGGGTTATCACAAGATCGCTGCTGCCGCAGAAAAGCCGCTGGTAATTCAGCGCCATTTCGACATACTGCTCTATGCGGAAGATCTCGTTTTGCAGCTCCGCCGAACGCCCGCCGCTTTGTATAAGCAGCCGCAGTGCGGAGATCGGCGTTTTTATTTGGTGCACCCACATTGTGTAATAGTTTCGCATATCGGTTTCACGGCGGCGGTGCTCCAGCGCGGCGCGCTCATACTCGGCGTTGGTTTTATTCAGCATTTGCGTGTACAGCCGCTCGCTTTCATTTTGTGGCAGCGGCAGGCTTTCCAGCGTTTCGGGCAGCTCAGAAAGCGTTCTTTTCAGCGCGGAGATCCTTTTGTAATATCTGTAAAAGCCGACAAGGGCGTACACTATCGTGAACGCCAGGCAAAGCGCGCCCGCGTACAGCGCAGTTTCGGCAGGCACTTCCGCCGCGTAAAGCACCGCCGCAAATATCAGCAGGTACGCCGCCGCAAGTATAACAGTGCGCCTATAACCCGAAATGTAGGCAAGAAAAGTTTTCATTCTATGATGTACCCCATTCCCTTTTTGGTAGTGATGAAGCCGCTAAGCCCTGCGTCGTCCAGCTTTTTGCGCAGGCGCGCTATGTTGACGTTCAGCGTGTTTTCGTCGATATAGCAGTCGGTCTGCCAAAGCTTTTCCATAAGCTCTTCGCGCGGGACTATCCTGCCTTTATTGCGCAGAAGTTCAGAAAGTATCTTGATCTCATTTTTGGTAAGGCTTATCTTCTCGCCGCCGAAATTCAGCGTGCCGTCGTCGGTATTGAGAACAGCGCCGCGGTGCTCGAGGTAACTCACAGCCGCGGTAAATTCATACGTCCGCCTAAGCATTGCCTGCACCTTTGCGACAAGCACGTTCATATCAAAAGGCTTAGCGATAAAATCATCACCGCCCATATTCACGGCCATGACGATGTTCATATTATCGGAAGCGGAGGATATGAATATCACGGGCACGCGGCTGACGCGGCGTATCTCGCTGCACCAATGGTAGCCGTTGAAAAAAGGCAGCGAAATATCCATAAGCACAAGCTGCGGCGAAAGCTCGGAAAACTGCTTCATTACGTCGGAAAAATCGGTGATGACCACCGGCTCAAGCCCCCACGCCGCGAGCTGCTCTGACATTACTTTCGCTATCACCTCGTCGTCCTCTACTATCATTATCCTATACATAAAAAGCCGCCTTTCAAATTTATCTATATCTATTTTAACACGTATCGCCGCGAATTGCAAGCGCAGACCCTCTCTTTTGCGAAAAGGTCTGCGCTTATCTATATCCGTTTTGCTGTATAAATGATCAACGGCTGACTATGTTGTAATATATCTTTGAGGTTATCTTGTAAAGCGCGAAATATATCAGCGCGAATACCACGATAACAGCAGCCGTTGCTTCGCCGAAGCGGGTGAGGTCTACCAGATTGAAAAGCTTCAATATGCGCCGCAGCATAGGGTACGCCGCGAGCAGGTGGCATATCGCCGTGATGAGCGGCAGGAAAAATACTATAAGCACCTGAGAATTTATCGACTTTTTCACCTCGCGGTGAGTCATGCCGACTTTTTGCATTATCTCGAAGCGTGTGCGGTCTTCGTAACCTTCGGAAAGCTGCTTGTAGTAGATTATCAGCGCCATACCCATGATAAAAATGCTGCCGAGGTACACGCCGATGAAAAGCAGTCCGCCGTACATCTGCATAGCGAAAGCCCTTTCTACCGACCTGTTCGGTACGGAAAATGTATAGGAAGAACTTTTATTCTCGTCAGCAAGCTTATCAGACTTATCAGAGAATAGCTTACTGATCTTATCGAGCATATCGTCTTTAAAAGCCATTTGTGAAGCACTGCTTCCCTCAAGATCAAACTGAAACTGTTTTGAAACTTGGCTGGCGTTTTCTTCGTATACTTCTTTGTTCACGCTGACCAGTTTATCAAAAAGCTCTTTATCTCGAACAACTGCAAATTCTGTATCGAAGCCGTAATTCGAGCTTACTTTCGGGAAAGCTTCGGTGTACTTTTTGGCATAAACTTTCGTTCCGCAGAGGTCTATATCGCCTGAGGGGGCATCGTCGCCGAATATCATTATTTCATTTTCCGCAAGCTTTTCTTTTTTATTCGCAAGCTTGTTGTAATCATCTAGCGTTATCGCGGCAAGAAGTATAGTATCTGAATAACCATAGCTTGCAGGCACTACCTTATATCCGTTTTCCGTGCGTACCGCGCCGAAAGATATAAAATCCAGCTTGTGCATATCGTTGATTTTAAGGTCGTGCTTTTTGGCGATCTCGTAGATGTTCTTTTCGATGTCGGCGGTAAGGTCGTCGCCTAGGTCGGTAAAGCAAACGGCGGTATTTTGCGCGAACATTTTGTCAACGTAGCCGTCTACGCCCGTGTAGAGCGAGAAAGTGGTAGAAACCATTACCAGCACCATCGTCAGCAGTATGCAGATAGAGGCAAGGCCCGCCGCGTTTTGCTTCATGCGGTACATCAGTCCCGAAACCGCTGTGAAGTGGTTCGGCTTGTAGTAATAGCGCTTGTTCTTTTTCATCAGCTTTAGTATCGCGATGGTCGAAGCGGTGAAGAGCAGGTATGTGCCGACGATGACAAGCAGTACGGCGAGGAAAAAGAGGCTCAGCGCGGTAAGCGGGTTATCGGTGGTGATCGAGATGTAGTAGCCTGTGCCGATGCAGCCGATACCGAGCAGGGCGAGCAGCCACTTTGCCTTAGGCTCTTTCTCGCCAACGCTGCCGCCTTTGAGCATCTGTATCGGGTCGTTCAGACGAAGCTGGAGAAGGTGGAAGATGAACGAAAGCAGGAATATACCGCCGAAAAGCAGGCTTGTAACGCCTATCGCTTTCCACGAAATGAAAAACTTCATGCCTATCTTCATATCCGCAAGCTTATCGCAGATCATGAAAACAAGCTTCGAGAGAAGCAGACCCGCGCCCAGACCGCCCGCAAGCGAGATCAGCGTGCTGTAAATAGTTTCAAAGAAAAGCGTTATGCCTATGTGGAGCTTTTCCATGCCGAGAATGTTGTATAATCCCAGCTCTTTTTTGCGGCGCTTCATCAAAAAGCTGTCGGTGTAAAAGAGGATTATCGCCGAGAATATCGCGACTATCCTGCCCGCGAGCGCCATTACGCTGACTATCGTTTCGCTGTCGGTAGCCTCGACAAGCTGAGGATTGTACGAAAGCGCCATTATCATGTAAAACGCGCAGACGGTGAAAATACCCGTGCACAAATACGGTATCTCAAACTGCGAATTTTTGCGCATATTCGTGAAAGCGAGCTTTTGATAAAACAGCTTACCCATTAAGCTCACCGCCCGTCGCTATCATCGTAAGTGTGTCTGAGATCTTTTGATACATCTCATCGCGCGTACAGCCGCCGCGGTAAAGCTGGTGGAAAACCTCGCCGTCGCGCAGGAAAAGCACGCGTTTTGCGTGGCTGGCAGCCTTTACCGAATGTGTTACCATAAGTATAGTCTGCTCGCGCTCGTTGATGGAATTGAAAAGGTCGAGAAGCTGATCGGCGGCTTTGGAATCGAGCGCACCGGTAGGCTCGTCGGCAAGCACGAGCTTCGGCTGAGTGATGAGCGCTCTCGCTACTGCCGCGCGCTGTTTTTGTCCGCCGGAAACTTCATACGGATATTTTTTCAGCAGGCTCTCTATGCCCAATATCCGCGCCAGCAGACCCAAGCGGCTGTTCATTTCCTTATAACTTTTGCCCGAAAGCACCAGCGGCAGAAAGATGTTATCCTGCAAAGAGAAAGTATCCAGCAGGTTGAAATCCTGAAAAACGAAGCCGAGGTTATCGCGGCGGAACTGCGCTATATCGCGCTCCTTGATATTTGAAAGCGGCATACCGTCGAGGATCACCTCGCCGCCGGTAGGTTTATCGAGCGCGGCAAGAATGTTCAAAAGCGTAGTCTTACCGCTGCCCGATTCACCCATTATAGCGACATACTCTCCTTTTTCCACCGTGAAATTCACGCTTGTGAGCGCCTGCACCTTAGCGCCGCCCAGCCGCGTAGTGTAGATCTTTTTCAGATCTCTTACTTCAAGCATACTCATTTTGTTTTATCCTCCTTATTCAGATGCGTTATTTTCTTTATGTATATATCATACCACATCTGAGAGCGCCTTTGCAATATCCCGCGCTTACAAAAATACGGCGTACCTTACATAAACGTAATTTAAGGCGAAAAAAATCGCCGCTCAAAGCCTTTTGCAGCTTCGGCGGCGGATAAAAAACTATCAAAGCTCAACTTTGTCGCTCACATCACCATTTACAACATAGTAAGCGGCAGATTCCTCAGGCTTGATGTAAACGCTGATAGACTTTACAGCGCCCTTGTTCTTTGCCTTGAAATCAGCCTTGCAGGCTTCGGTAACAGCGGCAACATCATATTCTTTGCCTAAGCACTGTACCTTTACTTCGCACTTCTCAGCAGTTTTTGCAGCGGGTTTCTTAGCCGCAGGCTTCTTTGCGGGAGCTTTCTTTGCGGGTGCTTTAGCCGCTTCCTTTACTGCGGGCTTGCTTGCGGCAGTCTTTGCAGCTTCGTTCTTTACTGCCTTTTCATCGGTCTTCTTAACAGCCATTGATCCTTTCCTCCTATTACTATTTCTCAGGTATATCGGGCGGGCGTTAGCTTACGCTATCCGCCGCTATGATTGTATTATATACTATTTTCTCGGCTTTGTCAAATGTTTAACAAGCATTTTCGGCAGTTTTTAATGAGATTTGTATACTGTAACAAAATTTTAACATTAGGCAAAAGCGCAATTGTGATTTTTGGTATGAAAAACCCCGCAGTATCAGCGTTTCTGCGGGGTAAATGCTCAAATATTCAGTATGCTTTTGCTTCGTTCAGCAGCTCTTCCGCGTTTTTCAGCGTAAGCTCGGTGATCTGGTCGCCACCGATTATGCGCGCTATCTCGCGCTTGCGGTCTTCAAAATCAAGCCTGCGTATCTGCGTAGAGGTGCGGTCGCCGATGACTTTTTTCTCAATGAGCAGGTGCGTATCAGCCATAACAGCCATCTGCGAAAGGTGGGTAACGCAGAGCACCTGACGGAATTTCGATATGCTTTTCAGCTTCATGCCAATCTTCTGCGCCGCTCTGCCGCTGACGCCCGTGTCTATCTCGTCGAATATCAGCGTGCCGATGCTGTCTTTATCAGCGATAACGCTTTTGAGCGCGAGCATTATTCGTGAAAGTTCTCCGCCCGAAGCTATCTTTGCGATGGGTCGCGGCTGTTCGCCGACGTTCGCCGAAATGAGAAATTCCACGCTGTCCATTCCACTGAGAGTAAGCTTGCCCTGCTTGATGTCCACGACCAGACGGACTTTCGGCATATTCAGAAATTCCAGTTCGCCCGTCACCTGCTCTACAAATCGCTCGGCAGCCTTTTTGCGAAATTCCGAAAGCTCCGCGGCTTTGAGCGAAGTTTCTCGAAGCAGCTTTTTCTGACTTTCGAGCAATTCTGAAAGGCTTTCCTCACCGCCGTTCAGTTCGTCAAATTCCTGCTGAGCGCTCTCCAGACGTTTCAGTACGTCGTCGAGGGTCGGGCCGTATTTCAGCTTTGCCTTATCCAGTTCGCGCGAGCGCGAATTCAGCCACTCGAAGCGCTGCGGATCTGCACCGAGCCTTTCGACCAGTGCGCTAAGCTCCGACGAAATGTCGTTGACCTCTATCTGCGCCGAGCTAAGGCGTTCGTACAGTGCGGAAAATTCGCTCATCAGCTCAGTGACGTTCTCGATCTGCTTTAGCGCCTGCTGCATAAGCCCCTCGGCGCCGTCGAAATCTTCATCGCCGCCAAGCAAACGCGCCGCCGCAAACGCCGCTTCCGAGAGGAATACCGCGTTTTTCGAGATCGCCAGCTCCTGATCTATCGCCTCGTCCTCCTCGGGCTTTGCGTCAAGCTCGGTAAGTTCGGCGATGATCTCGCTCAGCTGTTCCAAGCGCGCCGCCCTGCCCGCCTGCTCTTTTTTCTTCCGGCTGATCTTGCGCGAAAGCTCCTGCAATTTATGGAAAGACGCGCGATACTCGGCTATCAGCGGCTCGGCTTCGGCGTAACCGTCTAGTATCTCGATATGCCGCTCGGGCGCCATGAGTATCTGATTATCGTGCTGACCGTGGATATTTACTAGCAGCGAGCCTATCTCGCGCATCGCCGAGATATTTATACTGCGTGAATTTATGCGCGCCGAGCTTCCGCCGTCGGAATTTATCTCGCGCGAGAGAAACAGCTTGCCGTCCTCCGCTTCGATGCCCAGCTCGTCCAGTTTCTTCATGCACTCATCGCTGAGGTGTGAAAAGCAGCCCGAGATAACGGCTTTCTTCGCGCCGGTACGCACGATGTCCTTAGTAACACGCTGACCCAGCAGCGCGTTTATACCATTTATAAGTATAGATTTTCCCGCGCCTGTTTCGCCCGTGAAAACGTTGAGATCGTTGGTGAACTGCACGGTAGCTTTTTCAATAACGGCTAAATTTTCGATATAGATCTCTTCCAGCATTTTCTCACCGCCTATTTACATTTGCCGATTATCTGGCTGAATTCTTTAACTAATCTTGCCGCGTCCTTTTCGGTGCGCATGAGCACGAATATCGTGTCGTCGCCCGCCAGCGTGCCGACCGCGTTGTAAAGGTCGGTGGAGTCGAGCTTTGCGCATATCGCCTGCGCCATGCCCGAAGCACACTTTACCACAACGGTGTTCACCGCGTAGTCAACGTCCTTCACGCTTTCGGCAATTATCGAAAAAAGCAGACCGTCGCTTTCCGAGATCGACTCGCGTTTCAGCGCGGGAACGGCGTATTTCGAGCCGCCCTCGGCGTCGGGTATCTTTATCAACGCTAGCTCTTTAATATCGCGCGAAACAGTCGCCTGCGTTACGCGGTAGCCCGCCTTTTGAAGCTCATCGCAGAGCATTTCCTGCGTTTTTATCTCCTTTTCGGCGACAAGTTTTATTATCTTTTCCTGACGTTCATTTTTCACGATACCACCCCGTTCACATCGTTTCTTTCAGCGGCGTCATAAGCTTTCGGTTGACCGTCGGGAAAAAGCTGCCGCCCGTAATGTCGATTATCTGCGTGGTGAGCTGCGAGCGCTCTATCACTACAATGTCGCGGTCGGAAAGTTTCGCGAGCTGAGTTCCGTCAACGGTGAGTATCGCGTGGCCGCCGCCGCGGTTGTGGCAATGTACCGATATGTGCGAGCTTGGCGAAAATACGATAGTCCGCGCGAATAGCGAGTGCGCGCAGATCTGCGAAAATTCGATGCACTGCATATCCGGTTCGATGATAGGCCCGCCAGCCGAGAGCGAGTACGCCGTAGCGCCCGTCGCGGTCGAGAAGATCACGCCGTCCGCGCGAAGCGATGAGATAACGCTGCCCGATTTCGACACCTCGAAGTCGGTTATCTTACAATCCTCACCCTTAATTATAACGGCGTCGTTGAGCGCGTCGGCGGAAAGCTCCTCGCCGTTTTCGCACTTGACCTTGACCGAAAGCATCATTCTGTCAGTCACGGTATACTCGCCGCGGCAAAGCAGGCGCAGCTTTTCGATCTCGGTAAATTCAAGCGAAGCCATGAAGCCGAGCGTGCCGCAGTTTATGCCGAGTATCGGTTTGCTGTATTTTGAAGCGACCGACGAACAGCGCAGTATAGTGCCGTCGCCGCCCGTGACGACGATAACGTCGCACTTCTCGACGCACTCGGTTTGGCTGAGGTACTCTATCCCGTAAAGTTCGCCGAATATCTCGCGGTACTCCTCCTCCATGCAGATCTGCGCGCCCTCTGAGATCAGCACAGCGCACGCCTGCTCGGTGTACTTGCGGCTGTTAGGCTTGACGAGGTTCGGGTACATATAAATTTTCATTTTTATCACCACTAATCAGCGTTTTCAAATGCTTTGTCAACAATTTTCTTTATGTCGAACGTCTTTGACGGCACATCAGACTTTTCCAAATGTGCCAGATACTCGATGTTGCCGTCGCCGCCGCAGATAGGCGAATTTGTAAGCCCGCGCAGTGAAAGACCCGTCTGCGCAAAGAAAGCGCAGAGCGTATCCAGCGTTCTGACATGGTCTTTTTTGCCGCGCACAAGACCGTTTTTGTTCAGCGCCGCCTTACCCGCCTCAAACTGCGGCTTTATCAGCGCGACTATCTCGCCGCCGTCCGCCAGCGCCGCCGACATTTGCGGAAGCACCTGCGTGAGCGAGATGAACGAGAGGTCGCAGCACATGAACTGCGGCCGACGCTCAAAAATTTCGGGCTGCATATAGCGCGCGTTCACGCCCTCGATATTGCGAACACGGCTGTCCTGCGCCAAACTTTGCGCAAGCTGTCCGTGACCGACGTCCACCGCGTAGACGAGCTGAGCGCCGTTTTCCAAAAGCACCTGTGTGAAGCCGCCCGTTGAAGCACCGATGTCCGCGCAGACTTTTCCGCGAACATCTATCGGGAACGCCTCAAACGCGCCGATCAGCTTGTAAGCGCCCCTGCCGACGTATTTTTCACTTTCTAACGCGGCTAGTTCATCACCCTCGGAAACCGCGAACGATGGCTTTGTCACAACTGCGCCGTTCACAGTGACCTTTTCGTCGGCGATAAGTCGCTTCGCTTTTTCACGGCTCGAAGCTAATCCGCGTTCGGCAACGGCAACATCTAGTCGTTTCATATGTTCATACTCCCCGCTATCTTTTCAGCCATTTTGTCTGTGGATAATCCTGCCTCGTCCAGCAGGTCGCAAGTTTTGCCGTGAGCCACAAATCCATGCAGTGCGACTCTTTCGCAGATCGTATTGCCCGCAGTCAGCGCCGCGTATTTTTCGCCCATAGAACCGTATTCATAGCACTCCTCAAAGATAAATACTCTTTCATATTTTTTCATAATGTCTACGATCTCATCCGCTATCGGGAAAATCTCGACGGGCTTGAGCAGGTCGATATTACAGCCTTTTTCAAGCAGAATATCCCGCGCTTCGCGCAGATCTCCGTAAAGTCTGCCGTAAGCTATCGCGAGCACTTTGCCGCCGTTCTGCTCGTAAACGTAGCTGGTCGAGCACTCAGCGTCACGCGCCGAAGCACTCTCAGCACCGCGAGGATAGCGCACCGCGCAAAGTCCGTAGTCCGTGAGCGCCGCCTTTTCTAAGCAGGCTTCAAGCTCGGCATAATTCGAAGGGGAATATATCTTGATATTTGGAATTGTTGTAAGAAATGGTATGTCAAAAATGCCTTGATGAGTTTCACCGTCCTCGCCGACGATCCCCGCGCGGTCAACGCCGATAACTGCATGAGTGCCCATTATCGCCAGATCGTGCATAAGCTGGTCGTAACTGCGCTGTAAGAATGTGGAATATACAGCGAATACAGGTATCATACCGTCAGACGCAAGACCTGCGCAAAACGTCGCGGCGTGCTGTTCGGCAATGCCAACGTCAAAAAACCTGCGCGGCAGAGCCTTGTGAAAATATTGCAGACCTGTGCCGTACTTCATTGCGGCGGTCACGGCGCAAATTTTCTTGTTGTCGTACGCCATATCAAGCAATTTTTTGCCAAAGACGGTCGAAAAACTGTCAGTCGCGACAACGTCGGGATTACCCGTTGCGATCTCAAACGAGCCGACTCCGTGAAATTCACCGGGGTTCGCCTCAGCGGGCGGATAGCCGTGACCTTTAATAGTATTCACCATCACGATGGTCGGACGGTGGAGAGATTTCGCCGCGGTGAGCTGCTCTTCAAGCTCGGCTATATTGTGGCCGTCAACGGGGCCGACAAATTCAAAGCCTAGATCCTCGAACATCGTACTATGGAAAATAATGTCTTTCAGAGCATCTTTCGAGTAGGTCATCACCTTTTTAACAGGCTTGCCGATGACGGGCGTTTTGTCAAGCACGCGCTCTACCGCGGATTTCGTGCGGTGGTAGCCCTCTTTTGTGCGGAGGGTCGAGAGATATTTCGCCGCCGCGCCGACGTTTTTCGAGATACTCATTTCGTTGTAATTTATCACGATCACGAGATTCGTGCCGCTTTTTCCAGCATTGTTCAAACCCTCGTAGATCTCGCCGCCAGTAAAAGCGCCGTCGCCGAGTATCGCAACGGTGTGGTGAGGGTCATTTTGCAGCTTCATCGCTGTGGCAATGCCGAGCGCCGCCGAAACGGAAGTCGAGCTGTGGCCGCTTATGAACGCGTCATGCTCCGACTCATCGGGACGCGGAAAACCGCTCAGACCATTTTCCGTGCGTATCGTGGAAAACTGCGCCGCCCTGCCCGTCAGCAGTTTGTGCGTATACGCCTGATGGCCAACGTCCCAGACGAACTTGTCCGCGGGCGAGTCGAAAACGCGGTGCAAAGCTATTGTCAGCTCCACCGTGCCGAGATTTGAAGCGAGGTGTCCGCCGTTTTTTGAAACAGTAGTTATCAGCGTTCGGCGTATCTGCGCAGCAAGTCTGCGGCACTCATCTATGTTCAGATTTTTAAGATCATTAGGCAGATCCATATTGTACAGATCTGCTTTATTTTCAATTTTATCCATATGAAAAACTCACACGGCTCAGCTTCTTCTGTGCAGCAGATATTCGGTCAGATCACGCAAAAATTCGTTATCGTCAAACTGCTCGAGAATCAGCAGCGCCTGCTCGGTGAGTCTGTCAGCCTCCTTTTGCGCACCCTCGATACCCAAAGCGGTAACGTAGGTGCTTTTATGCTGTTCGGCGTCGCTTCCGATAGGTTTTCCAAGCTCTTCAAACGAGCCGGTAACATCAAGAATATCGTCCACTATCTGGAACGCTCTGCCGAGCGCCTGCGCGTAATCGGCGGCGGCGGGTATCTTCTCAAAATCGCCCGCAAGGATAACGCCCATCACGCAGGCGGCCTCGATAAGCGCGCCGGTTTTGTGCGCCTGAAGCAGGTCAAGCTCTTCAATGCTTATCTCCCTGCCCTCAGCGCCAAGGTCGATTATCTGGCCGCCGATCATGCCGTTCACGCCGACAGCTTTTGCCAGCACGGAAACGAGCATTATAGCCGTCTGCGCCGAGATAACACCCTCGGTAGCGGCATCTGCGATGGCTTCAAAAGCAAGCGTATTCAGCGCGTCGCCCGCAAGCAAAGCGGTAGCTTCGCCGTAAGCTTTATGACAGCTCGGCCTGCCGCGTCTGTAATCGTCGTCGTCCATACACGGCAGGTCATCGTGTATCAGCGAAAAAGTGTGTATCAGCTCGATGGAGCAGGCTGTCTTCATCAGCCCCGATGCGTTTCCGCCGCACATACGGCAAAATTCCAGCATGAGTATCGGGCGCAGGCGCTTACCGCCCGCCGTCAGCGAGTAGTCCATCGCCTCGCAGATATTCTCGCGCAGCGCGGGCTTTTCGGCAGCGAATTTTTTCAGCTCCTCGTTTATCATCTCGCTGTACACGTTGAGTTTTATCATTGAATTTTCAGTCATTTTTATTTCCTCGATATGTCAAAGATCAGTCCTGAGCGTTCTCCACCGAGAGCTTCGCCGCGTCGAGCGCATTTTTGCAGCTTTCCGCCAGCGCGCTGCCCTCCTTATAAAGCGCGATAGATTCTTCAAGCGAAAGCTTACCGCTTTCAAGCTTCTGAACTATCTCGTCAAGACGTTTCATCGAATTTTCAAAATTTACAGCTTCGTTCATATTTTAAACCTCGTTGATCTCAGCACGCCCCGTGATCTTTGCCGTTACGGCAAAATCCTTGAAGCGAATAGTCACCTCATCGCCCTCGCTGAGCTGTTCCGCTTCGGTAACTGCCGCGCCGTTTTTCAGCGTGATAGCGTAGCCGCGCTCCAGCACCTTGTACGGATCCATAGCCCTCAGCGCCGCGAGTTTTTTCTCAAAACGTGTTTCTGAGCAGTTTAATATTTTTTCATATGATGTATTTAATCTCCGCAGAGTATCCTCAAGAGCTTTCTCATTTTTCTCAATATCTTTCAGCGGAGATGAATTTTCCAAACGTTTTTCAAGCTCTGTAAAACGCGCAATACGTCCGTCGATGTCCGAGATGAAAGCCGCGTTTAACCTGCGCATCATCTCGTCCGCCGCCGCTTTCATATTTTCCAACTGCGGAGCGCATATCTCAGCCGCCGCAGATGGCGTAGGTGCGCGAACGTCAGCGGCGTAATCCGCCAAAGTAGTGTCAGTTTCATGACCGACAGCGCTTATAACAGGCGTTTTGCAGGCTGCCACCGCGAGGGCAACTTCCTCAGTGTTAAAAGGCATTAGGTCTTCAAAAGAGCCGCCGCCGCGCGCCAAGATTATAACGTCTGCGCCGCTCGCGTCTGCTTTTTTCAGAGCCTCTACAATGGTAGCCGCTGCCGCTTCGCCCTGCACCTGCGCGGAGTATACTTCTAACGTTCCGACAGGGTATCTGCGCTTTAATATATTTATAACGTCCTGCAAAGCTGCGCCGCCGAGCGACGTTACGGCGGCTATTTTTTTCGGCAAAGCGGGCAGCTGCTTTTTACGTTCAGCAGCAAATATGCCCTGCTTTGAGAGCTTTTCTTTTACCGCGTTAAGCTGCATAAATTTCGCTCCGATACCCGCGGGGAACATCTCTGTCGCGATTATTTGGTATGCGCCGTTAGGTTCATATACTTCTATACTTCCCGAGCAGATAACGCTCATACCGCTTTGAGGCATAAAGCCGAGTTTGCCTGCCGAGCGCGCGAACATCACGCCTTTCAGCAGCGAATTTTCGTCCTTCAAGCTGAAATACGCGTGACCCGATTTATAATGTATCTTGAAATCAGAAAGCTCGCCGCGCACGGTGACGTTTTTCAGCTTCAGATCTCCGCCGATCTTCAGCGAAATGTACCTGTTAAGCTGCGAAACGCTAAGGATCGAAGACATCAGATCAGTCCTTTCATCAGTGCGGCGTAAAGCGCCGTGCCCGCGGCGTTGTCGCACGAAAATTCGGGAGCGGCAAAGTCAGCACCGAACTTTTTTCTGAGCGAATCGGCGATAAGTTTGTCCGACATCACACCGCCCGCGTAAAGCACTGGCCGCTCGCCGTGTTCAGCGATAGCCGCGCGAGTGACAGCCGCCACAGCGCTTTCCACCGAACGCAGGCAAAACGCCGCTATGTACGAGCTATCCGCGCCGCTTTCAAACAGCGCCTTGCACTTGTTTTCAATGCCAGAAAGCGAACTTTCGCAGCCCTTTATCACGGACTTGACGCGGATCTTTTCGTCAGACTGCGCCGCCAATTTTTCAAGCTCCGCGCCGCAGGGAAATCTCAGCCCGAGCATAACGCCGCAGCGGTCTATCGCCTGACCCGCTTTGAGGTCGGAAGAACCGCCTACGCGCGTGATCTTTATCAGCTCGTCGCCGCCACATGGCTCGCAGAGCAGCATATCGGTAGTGCCGCCGCTGACGTGAAACGCGTAAAAGCTCTGCCGCTGAGTGATCCACTCCAGCTTCTTTGCCGAGTAAAGCGCCGCGAGAATGTGGCCGATCTGGTGCGTGGTTTTGAAAACCTGCACGCCCGTGACCGCCGATATTGCCGAAGCCGCCGAAACGCCCGTCAAAAAGCACGGCATATACGAGCCTTCGCGGCAGGAGGGGCGGTCGCTGACGCCGACTGCGCACACATCGTGAGCCGCGCCGCTGAGTTTTTCAAACATCTGCGGCAAAAGCGAAGTGTGGTGGAAAACCGCGTCAGACTGGCGTATGCCCTTTTCGCCCGCTTTAACAGGCAAAAGCTGCTTCGCCTGCACTATACTGCCGTCCGCCGCATTGTAAACCGCGGTCGAGCAAGTGTAATTTGAGGTGTCAATGCCTAGGGTGCGGAGGTCACTCATTATCTTCCGCCGCTTTTTTGCCCGCAGATTTAGCCGCTTCGCTGCGCGAAAATGCGCCGAGAACGCCGTTTATAAACGCAACGTCAGGCTCTCTCGCGTACTTTTCCGCAAGACCTACCGCCTCGCTTATCGCAACGTTTACAGGCACTTTTTCCGCGTAGATAGCCTCGTAAAGACCAAGGCGCAGTATAGCGAGGTTGATCTTAGCGATTCTCTCGATGCTTCTTTTCTTTGAATATTCAGCGATTATAGCGTCGAGATCTTCAGCTTTATCGTCGATATTTTTAGCGAGGGTCAGCGACTTTGAGCTGATATTCAGCTCGTCAGCGCCCGCCTCTTTAGTTATCTCAAATATCTCGTCAAGGGGATCGTTTCTGAAAAGCTTTTCAAAATACAGGATAAAAGCGCCCTCTCTTACCTCGCGCACCTCTCTCTTTTTATTTTCCATAATTTTACACATCCTTTTTTAGACTTCTATATCAACTATCTTTACATCTACTCTCGCAACTGCCATTCCGAGCGTATTCTGCACGGTGGATTTTATCGTGCTCTGCACTCTTTCGGCAGTTTCCACGGCAGAAGCGCCCTCTTTGAGCACAACGGCTATCGAAACAAAAAGTACATCGCCGTTGAGCTTTATCTTGATCTTGCCGCAGTTGGTCTTTCCCGCAAGCAGCTTTATCGGGTCGGCGGGGGCTTTCGCTATCGCGGCCACGCCGGGCACGGAGCACGCCGCGCGGCTGACGGTCTTGGTTATAACTTCGTCGCTCATATAAAGGCATGATTCGGTATTATTCTCAATTTTATTCATACTTGCAGTTCCTTTCCGCTCAAATTCTGAGTCGCTGTGCGTTTTTGTACGTCACGGCACACTTTTATTCATTATAGCATATTTTCTCGTTTTATACAATGCTATAATCATTTGTTTTCACTTGCTTAATATTTAATACACATTTCAACTTACACATCAAGCTTGATTTTCCGCCCGCATAGTGATATAATTTATTCAGATATGATTTTTACGGAGGTAATGCCATATGTCAGAATTGCTCATAAGAACAGCTACGCCTGCTGTCGCGCCCGCGCTGCTCGAGATATACAGATATTACGTTGAAAATACAGCCATAACCTTTGAATACGATGTGCCGAGCGCAGAGGAGTTTTCCGCGCGGATAGCCCACACGCTCGAGCGTTACCCTTACTTTGTCGCGGTCGTTGGCGACGAGATAGTCGGCTACGCCTACGCTTCGTATTTTAAAGACCGCGCCGCTTACGATTGGGCAGTTGAAACTTCCATTTACGTCAAGCATGGCGTAACGCGCCGCGGCATTGGAAAAGCGCTTTATGCGGCACTCGAGCAGGCGCTTGCTCTGCAAAATATCACCAACCTCAACGCCTGCATCGGCTGTCCCGAGCTCGCGGACGAGCACCTTGATTTTAACAGCGTGCAATTTCACGAACACATGGGCTACTCCACTGTCGGAAAATTTACGAAATGCGGCTACAAATTCGGCAAGTGGTACAGCATGGTCTGGATGGAGAAATTCATTTTGCCGCACCTCGAAACCCCGCCCGCCGTCCGCACATTCGGCGAGATACGCCCCGAGCTTTCAGAGAAATACGGCATAAAATAAAGGCAACGCCGCTTTTTTTCCAACGGCATTGCCCCTATTCTCATTCTACGTCGTAGATCCTGATATTTTCCGCAGGCACGCTCACCTCGCTCAGCAAGATGTCTTTGATCTGCGCGGCTTCCGTCTGTATCAGCCCGTCCGCGGTCTGCACCACGATGTTAGCGTTCTCGCCATCGAGGTAGACAACGCAATCGCTGAAGCCCGCCGCCTTTATCAGATTTTCGACCTTGCTCTCTTTCTCGATAAGCCCCGTCATTGCCGCCGCTTCCTCAGTAGCCGCCTCCTGCTCTTCGGGGGTGCTGTCGCCGCCGCCGATTATATTCTGGAGCGTTTCAGCCGCCTTATCGCGCGAAGCGGTGCGATCCATACGAGCCTTTGCAAAATAATCGCTGCCGTTCTCCTCAGCCTGCACGAGCTGCGCGTCGCCATAATTTATGTTCTTCGAGTTGACCTTATCGGTAGCTTTTATCCCACCCGAAGCGGTCATCGCGTAATTGACGTAGATAGCCGTGCCGAGCACCAGCGTCATGCCCGCCAGCATTATCTGCCGCTTGCCGATTATAAAGCTGAACTTTTTGAAATTTGGTTTTTTCATTGCAATTACCTCCGTTTGAACTTTTGTCAAGATATGTAACGCGGCTTTTCACCGCGAAGGTTCTACGCTTATCTTTGTGCTTGGCAGACCCAGCGCCGCCGAAACGGCGTTGACTACCCGTTCGCGCGTGCGGTCGTCGTTCGCGCCTTCGCACACCACCACTGCCCCGCTTATCTGCGGGGTCATTATTTTTTTCAGCACCGGCTGTGTTTTGCCGCTTGTGCCCGCCAATATCACCTGCCCCGACTGCTGAGTGTCCTCGCCGCCCGACTGACTTTTTCGGCTGACGTCATACTGCTCAGCGTAAACGTACTCTTTCGTGCCGCTCACCGTTATCATAACGTCCGCTTCGCCAACGCCGCTTATCTGCGAGATTATGCCCGTTAGCTGTTTCTCGATATTCTCGCGGTAACGCTCGCTCTCGTCCAGTGTAAGTTCGCTCTGCTGAGCGGTGTCGGCGGAGTTCTTATCGGGCAAAAGTTCCGAGCCAGCTATCAGCAGCACGCCTGCCGCGCCGAGAATGAATATCAGCCGCGTGCGCTTATTTCCGTCTTTACAAAGCTTTTTCAGCTTATCCGTCATTGTATTTTCACCTCGATCTCGGCTTCGGGTATCAGCCCGCGCACGGTCTGCTCCGCCTGCGAAACGCTTTCGGGCGCGCTGTTTTCAGCCAGCGTGACCTCTACCCTCTCAGCCTTTATCTGATTATATTCACCGAGCGAACAAACTATGCCGACCGCCGCTACATCAAAGCCTTTATCTTTGAGCTGCGTGGCAAGCGCCTGCTCCGCCGTGCTCTCGCTCTCGGCTATCACCATGCTTTCGTAATCAGCGCCGCGCTCGGTATCATCTGCAAACGGCGATGCGCCAAGCGAAATATCCATACCCCCGCCGAAAAGGCTCGCGAACATACATACAGCCAGCGTCAGCCCGCACACCAGCCCCATCTCCCTTTTCATTTTTTCCGCCGAGAGCAGCTGCACTGCCGATGTTAATATCGCGCAGAGGCAGGCTGTAAGCACGGCGTTTTTCAGCGTTTCCATTATCCCGCCCCCTTAATTCGTCCCCGCCGCCATCATCACCACGGCGGTCGAGATTATAAACATCATGCAGAAACAGAGCATAGTGCTCAGCGCGGCGGAGATCGCGTAGCCTGTGCTTTTCAGCAGCTCGGATATTTCGCCCGCACCCAGCAAGTCGGCGATAAGCTTTGCCATGCCGAGGACAATTTTTATGCAGATCAGCTCGGCGAACGGTTTCAGCATCATCACACCCGCGGCGACTATCCCGAGCGTACCGACGCTGCTTCGTATCACGCCTACCCCCGCGTAGACCGTGGAATACGCTTCGGATACCGAGCTGCCGATTATCGGAATAAAATTGCTCGCGCCGAATTTTACAGCCCTCGCCGCCGCACCGTCCGCCGCCGCGCCGCTGAAACTTTTTATCGTTATCATACCCGTGAAGATCGTCATGAGCGCCGTCAGCGTGAAGCGCACGGCGTTTTTCAGCGACTCCGCCGCCGAAGAGAAACGCAGGTTCGGGTTTATCGCCGCCGTGAAAGAGAGCGCCATGAAAACGCTCAGGAAAGGCATTATCAGTCTGTTTGACACGAAAGCTATCAGTTCGCAGACCCCGAGCGCCGAGGCGTAATACCCGCCGCCCTCTGTCAGCCGCCCCGAAGCCGCCGTCACCGAAGCGTATATCGGTATGTAAGCCAGCATAAATTCGCCGAGCCTGTCGAGAAATCCGCAGACGCTTTGGAAAGCGGCGTAAACACTGCCGTATATCACCGCTACGCTGCCCAGCACGCTGACGGCTGAAAAGGTCTGCGAAGCCCCGCCGCGCGCCATGCTTGCCGCGAGCGACGAAAGCATTATAACAGCGCAAAGCCTGCCGAACACCCTCAGCGGCTCGGTCATCTGCTCCGCCAAAGCGTTCCAAAGCGCGGATAATATGCCAGAAAGGCTGAGCTTTTGCGGGTCGCCGAGGTCGGGGTTTTCGGCGATGGTCTGCTTTGTTTCATCGTCTACCGTTTCATTCAGCCGCTCGGAAATCCTCTGCGAATAATCGCTCTCCGCCGAATCTGCCGACTGCTGTGCGCAAACTTTCAGCGGGAAGATAAGCATTATGCAAACTGCGCAGATAAGCGTTAAAACTATCTTTTTCATTGCAATTCCTCGGAAATATCAGATCATGAGCAGCGTGCGTACCATCTCGGCGGCGGCGGAAAACAGTGGCAGCGCAGTGACGAGAATAGCCGCCTTGCCCGCGAGCTCGAGCTGAGAAGCCATAGCGTTCTCGCCCGAATCGCGGCAGCAGTCGCAGCCAAGCTGAGTGACGAAGCAGATGCCCAAACTTTTGAAAATGATCTTCAAATACTCGCTCTGCATACCCGTTTGCAGGAAAATATCCTCGAGTGCCGCCGAGATCTCGCGCCAGCTATCCAAAGAGCGCAGCGTTATAAGGCAAGCCGCCGCCACCGAGCAGACAAGCTTTACTTCGGAAGCGACCCCCGCGAGCGGCTTTATCAGCACGCAGGCGGCTATGCAGAAAAGTGCGGCTGTAAGAATATCCATCAGTAAAACCCAAAAAGCGTTTTTATGGTGTCGAAAAGCTGCGCTATTTGGTCGATTATCATCATCAGCACAACTATCAGCCCCGCCAATGTCGTCATCATAGCCTGCTCGTCCCGCTCGGCGCGCTTCAAAAGCTGCGCCAGCACCGCCACGATTATTCCTACGGCGGCTATTTTAAAGATCAGATCTATTTCCATTCGCTATCCTCTTTTTCTCTACAAAAGCATCACCGCGAAAAATATCCCGCCCAGCAGACCCAGACTTTTCGCGAGCTTTTCTTTTCTGCGGCACTCGGGCTCGCACTTTTTTCGCCGCTCGACAAAATACGCCGCTGCGCCCGCTATCCGCTGCTGTTCGCAAAGCTTGTCTGCGCTGCCCAGTTTGCCAAAAAGCGTGCAAAGCTTCTGCACGTCCTGTTCGGCAAGTCCATCGGGGTAACGTTTTATCGCTTCGCAAATGCGCGCGGGGTCGGCGTTTTCGGGCAGGCGCATGATAAATTCGGGAGCGCTTCCCTTTCGCAGTTCGTTAAGCATAGTTTGCACGGTAGGCGCTTCAAATTCGAGCATTATCATCATCTGCGCAAGCATATCCTCAACGCTTTGCAGTGCCAGCCTTTGCTGTTTTATCTCGTCTGCCGCAGCCGAACCTGCCGCCG
>DBEZOM010000084.1:0-5707 GCA_048252855.1 Ruminococcus sp. | reverse complement strand
TTTGTTTTTGCATTGTCAATTATCTTATCCATGATCTGTAAATCCTCTTTTCTGCTATTTTAGGGGATCTTATTTACCCCGAATTATTTTACGATAGTACCGATATTCTTACCCATGCAGGCGTCGTAGATATTATCAGGACGCGCTATATCGAACACGAGAATAGGGATCTCGTTATCCTTACACATAGCGGCTGCGGTAGAGTCCATAACTTTAAGATCCTTAGCGAGAACATCGCCGAAAGTAAGCTCGTCGAACTTCACTGCGTCGTCGAACTTATGCGGGTCTTTATCATAAACGCCATCTACCATAGTAGCCTTGAAGATGATGTCAGCTTCGATCTCGGCAGCGCGAAGTGCGGCGGCTGTATCGGTGGAGAAGAAGGGGTTTCCGGTACCGCAGCCGAAGATAACTACTCTGCCCTTTTCAAAGTGGCGGACAGCCTTGTTTCTGATATAAGGTTCTGCGACCTGCGGCATAGTGATAGCCGTCTGCACGCGAACTTCAAGGCCGCAGTTTTCCATACCATCGGCAACTGCGAGGGCGTTCATAGCGGTAGCGAGCATACCTATATGGTCGGCTCTGGTTCTATCCATAGCGCCGCTTGATCTGCCGCGCCAGAAGTTGCCGCCGCCGACTACTATACCTACCTGCACGCCTTCGTCAACGCACTTCTTTACCGAACGTGCGAGAACGTTTATTATCTCATAATCAAGTCCCATTTTTTTATCGCCCGCGAGAGCTTCGCCGCTCAGCTTGAGCAGAATTCTTTTATACTTTGGTTCCATCAAATACACTCCTTAAATGTATCATGCCGCGAAATACGGCTGCGCTTTTACCGCGCTCTAGTAAGCGCAGTATTACCTAATATAAATTATACAATATTTCGGCAGTATTGTAAAGTACTTTTTGCAATTTTTCTAAAAAAGTTCAAACAAAAAGCAGACCGCCGCAAAACGCGGGCAGGTCTGCCTGAAATTGTTTATTTACCCTCGCCGAGGAAATCTTTTTCCGTTTCGTTTTTCTTCGGGCGCTGCATAAGCGCGGCGATGGTCATTTTGGGGTCAAGACCCTTGAAAAGCACGGCGTAGAGCTGCTCGGTTATCGGCATTTCAACGCCTAGGCGGTGCGCCAGCTCGTAAGCATTTTTGGTACAGGTATAGCCCTCTACCGTGCCTACGCGCTCTACCGCTTCGTCGGGAGAAACGCCCTGACCTATGAGGATCCCTGCGCGGCGGTTGCGGCTGTGCATACTGCAGCAGGTAACGATAAGGTCGCCTATGCCGCTGAGTCCGCCGAAAGTATCAGACTGCGCGCCCATAGCTATGCCGAGCGCCGAGATCTCGCGGATACCGCGGGTCATGAGAGCGGCTTTGGTATTATCGCCCAAGCCGAGACCGTCGCAAACGCCTGCCGCCAGCGCGATAACGTTTTTCAGCGAGCCGCCCAGCTCGCAGCCGATAACGTCGTCATTGACATATATCCTAAAATTAGCGTTGGAAAGAGTATTCTGAACGTAATAAGAGACCTCGCGGTCGTCGGAAGCGACAACTATCGTGGTGGGCACTCCCCTCGCGAGCTCTTCGGCGTGAGAGGGGCCGGTAAGGATAGCTACGCGGTTTTTCGGCATAGATTCTTTAGTGACCTCGCTCATAGTTTTGAGCGTGCCGATCTCCAGACCCTTAGCGGTATTTACGACAATGCTATCGGGCTGGATATACTGCGCTGCCTCTTCGCAAACGCCGCGGCAGAAAGTAGTAGGTATGCCGAGGATAACGAGGTCTTTATCGCGCACCTCAGAAATATCGGTAGTGAGCTTTACTTCGGGGGGAACTTTCACGCCGGGCAGCTTTGCTTTCAGCTCGCCCGTGCGCTCGATAGCGTCGATCTCGTCGCGGAATTTAGACCAAACGGTAACATCATGACCGGCGTTCGCGCACATTATCGCGATGGAAAGTCCGAAGCCGCCTGAGCCGAGTATGATAATTTTAGCCATAGCCATCTCTCCTTGGAAAAGTCAGTTTTTGATCTCCGGCGTATCGTTTTCTACCGGATTGACCTTTTTCTGTCCGAATTTATTTTCGTTGCCTGCGAGCAGTCTTTTTATGTTCGGTTTGTGCATATAAACTATCAGCGCGCCTATGCAGAGGGTGATAAGGAAGTTTTCTAGTCTGCCGTCCATATGGCGCACCGACTGGGTTATGATCGTGAAAACGGGGTACATCACCGCGGCGGAGATAGAGCCTACCGAAACGTACTTTGTTATGGCGAGAACTATTGCGAAAACGCCTACCGAAAGCACGCAGGTGAGGGGGTCCATCGCGATAAGAGTAGTAGCCGCGAGCAGTACGCCTTTGCCGCCGTGAAAGCCGTAATATATCGGGAAAATATGGCCTATCATGGTGAAAAGACCTGCCACATAGCCTATGAAGATCTTATCGTTAAAGAAAGTAATATCGAGCAGATTGCCGACTATCAGCCTTGCCGCGACTACCGCCGCCACGCCTTTAAAGAGGTCGCAGAGGAGGGTCGCGAGCGCCGCGCCCTTGCCGTAAACGCGGAGGACGTTTGTAAGGCCTGCGTTGCCGCTGCCCTTTTCGCGAATATCTTCGCCCTTAGCAAGCTTTACCACGATTATCGCGGAGTTTAGGCTGCCCCAGAAGTAAGAGATCAGCGCCGTGATGATAAGACACAATGCGTATTTCATGCAGCGCCTCCTCAGGATTTAACGTCGTTACGGTCGCGCTCGCGCACCATCATAACGATAGGCGTGCCGTCGAGCCCGAAAGTTTCGCGTATCTGATTTTCGATATAGCGGCGGTACGAGAAGTGGAAAAGCTCGGCGCGGTTCACGAATGCCACGAATGTAGGCGGCTTAGTGGAAGCCTGAGTCATGTAGTAGATCTTCAAGCGTCTGCCCTTATCAGAGGGGGGCTGAACGCGCGCGGTAGCGTATGCGAGAACGTCGTTGAGCCTGCCGGTAGGTATGCGGACGGCGTTCTGCTGAGCGGTATAATTTATCTTTTCCAGCAGTTTATCCATACGAGTGCCGTTTTTAGCGGAGATGAAAACGAAAGGAACATAGCTCATGAAGCTGAAATCTACCTCGAGCTTTTTCTTAAATTCGTCCATAGTGTGGGTATCTTTTTCGATAGCGTCCCACTTATTTACAGCTACTACGCAAGCCTTGCCCTTTTCGTGAGCGTAGCCCGCGACTTTAGAATCCTGCTCGGTAAAGCCGACGGAAGCGTCGATAACTATAACTGCAACGTCGGCGCGGTCTACCGCCATGTAGGAGCGGAGAACGCTGTAACGCTCGATATTTTCAAGCACCTTTGATTTCTTGCGGATACCTGCGGTATCTATGAAAACGAACTTGCCCTGCTCGGTTTCAACGTAGCTGTCGGTAGCGTCGCGGGTAGTACCTGCTATATCGGAAACTATCACCCTATCTTCGCCGCAAAGGCGGTTTATGATAGAAGATTTGCCGACGTTAGGCTTGCCGATAACGGCTACCTTTACAACGTCCTCGCCGTAATCCTCTTCGGTATTTTCGGGAAGCTCTTTTAGGACTTCATCGAGCAGGTCGCCCGTACCGTGACCGTGAACGGAGGATACAGCGATAGGCTCGCCAAGACCCAGATTATAAAATTCGTAAAAATCAGCAGGCGGTTCGCCGACGTTATCGCACTTATTTACGCAGAGGATAACGGGCTTGCCCGACTTGCGCAGCATAGCGGCAACGTCCTCATCGGTAGCGGTAACGCCGCATTTCAGGTCGGTGACCAGGATAATAACGTCAGCCTTTTCTATCGCAAGCTCAGCCTGACGGCGCATTTGCGAAAGGATAACGTCCTGCGAATCGGGCTCTATACCGCCCGTATCGACCAGCATAAACTCATGGCCGAGCCATTCGCATTTTGAATAGATCCTGTCGCGCGTTACGCCGGGGGTATCCTCGACTATCGAAAGGCGCTGACCTATCAGCTTATTGAAAAGCGTGGATTTACCGACGTTAGGTCTGCCGACTACGGCAACCAGTGGCATAGCCATCTATATCATCTCCAATCATGGTAGTAAAAAAATCAATAATGAATGCCGAGGACGTTATCGAGATACTCGAAGCCGTCGTTGGCGGTAGGCGTTATTTTCACGCCAAGCTCGCGGCGAACATCGTCAAGATGAGCGTCGTCGAGAAAAATAGGCTCGTCCGCTTTTAGCATTGCCTTTGAGATAAGCAGTTCGTCGCCCAGATCAAGATCTTTGAGCTGCGCCACGAGATCCTGCGCGGTTATCAGACCAGAAACGGTGATAGTTTCGCCGAAAAACCTATTGAGTATCGGCACAACGTTCAGCTCGACATCGGGGAAATGCGCCGAGATCTTTTCGGCGAGCATTTTATGCACCACCGCCGCGGCCGTACCGCAAGCGAGAGTGACCTTGCGTTTTCCGCCGTCGTACTCGGCGACTTTTAGCGCGCTCTCCACCTCGTCGATGAGCGAACGGCAAAGACCTACGCCGTTTTCGTACTGCGGATAATCCTCGTAAAAATCGCCCTCGGGCAGCGGTCTGCCTGCGGTGAGGTAAAATTCATCGGCGGCAAAGACCATGCGCGTGCCGAATTTTTCGAGCGATTTCTGCTGAGTTTCGGCGATGATGTCGATAGTCTGCGCGGCAGTTTCGGCGTTGAATATCTCAAGCGGGTACAAGCCCTGGCGGAACTTCGTTATGCCGACTGGCACGACCGCGACCGACTGGATATTCGGCATAAGCGAATAGAGGTCGGTAAGGGTGCGGCGAAGCTCGTCGCCATCGTTTATACCGGGGCAGCAAACGATCTGACAATTGAGCATAAGGCCGCTTTCCGCCATCATTTTTATATAGCGCAGCTTATCGCCGGCGAAGCGGTTGTGCATCATTTTACAGCGCAGCTCGGGATTAGTAGTATGCACGGAAACGTTGATATTTAGCCGCATATCTATAATGCGCTGAATATCCTTATCGGTAAGGTTCGTCAGCGTGACGTAATTGCCCTGCAGGAACGAAAGGCGCGCGTCATCATCCTTAAAATAGAGCGTTTCGCGCATACCGGGAGGCATTTGGTCGATGAAGCAGAAGATACATTTATTGGAGCAGCTGCGTTTCTGATCCATAAGAAAAGAATCGAACTGCATACCAAGATCATCGTACTCCGACTTATATATCACCGACTTGCGCTCTTTGCCGTCGCGCTCGCAGACCACCTCGGTGCGGTCCTCAGCGGCGTAAAACATATAATCGAGCACATCGGCGATAGCGTGACCATTTATAGAAATCAGCGTATCGCCCGCTTTTATCCTTGCGCGCGCAGCGGGGCTGTGCTTATCTACACCCGTGACCTTTACCGACATTTTTGCTACTCCTTTAAAAATCAACTTAATAAAAAAGCAGAGAAGGAATTTTCCTCCTCTGCCCATAGAAAACACCTTAAATGCTTTCAAAGCTCCGCTATTTTTCATAGCAGAGGTAAAGCTTTATCGGCTCGATGAACAAACCGCCGAAGCGGCTTGCCTACGAACTTTCGCTCTGCGATCAAACTTCCTTGCTGATCACTTCTACGCCCTTATAATATCCGCAATGCTTGCAAACCTTATGGGGTGCAGTCAGTTCACCGCAGTTAGAGCATCTGCTGAGCGCGGGTGCGTCGAGCTTCCATACGTTAGAACGT
>DBEZOM010000083.1:0-3846 GCA_048252855.1 Ruminococcus sp. | reverse complement strand
TTCTGAAGTTCTTCCTTTGTAATATTCTTGATGTCATCGGGTATGATACCTCTGTCGTCAATAAAATATTTCTTTTCATTCATTGTGAAGCACCTCTCAGACACTTACATCATACGTTTGTGATATTTTATCCAAAGCCCTCATTTAAGACCGTCCACAAAAAACGTTCAATATACATAATTCCAGCCGTATTACTGACGTCACCAGTTACTATTCCTATTATACCACTTCCCGCCGAAAAGTCAAGGGTCTTCGCAAGCATTTCACGCTCGCTATTTTACCCTATCTTCCACACGTCCTGCGCCGTTGATGTATGCTTAACAATCCAACGTACAAATGTCTGCCGACGTTTTACGGTTTGCGAAGCAAATCGGGGACGTTTAGTCCCCGAAGTAAAACTCGGGTCTGAACCGCGAAGCGGGTCAGACAAGCACCGCCTGCAAATACAGCACGCCTTTTACGCTCTCCCATAGCTTTTCACGGCTGGCAGTATCGCTCTTCGCAAGAATAGCCAATTCCTCATTTGTCACGTTTATCACTCGCTCTGTTAAGTCTTTGCGGCTTTTTCATGCCCTCTATCTTCATACGTTCGCGCTCTTCAGCGGAAATGGTCGGCTTTTTAAACCCTATCTGTTTCATGCGTTCCCGCTCCTCATCCGAAAGCGTGTACTTATTTTTCTTCCACACGTCCTGCCGTTGATGTATGCCCAACAACCCAATGTCTGCCGACGTTTTACGGTTTGCGAAGCAAATCGGGGACGTTTAGTCCCCGAAGTAAAACTCGGGTCTGAACCGCGAAGCGGGTCAGACAAGCACCGCCTGCACGCGCTCTGCGGGGTATGGCGCGCGCTGCGGCTCGATGTTAATTCCTATCTTGCGGTCGAGCGCCTGCTGACACTCAGCCGCCGCAGAATTGATGATCTCGTAGTTGTCTTTCAGCACGCCCGAGAGTATCGTGTCGGCGATGTTGTAATACATCTTGCCGTCGGGCAGGGCAGCAACGTTGACGTACTCGCTTATCGCCTGCGAAGCTCGAAAGCCTATCGACTGCGAGAGCAGCGAGATCTCTTCCATCTGCGCCACTCCCCCAGAAATATTACGCATAACGGTTTGTATGTACGCGTCGCCTTTGCAATTCTTCTGAAATTCATCCTTTATCTTCTCTAAAAGCTCCGCCCCTATGTCTATTTCAGCCATAATATCACCCCTCAACTATTTCCAAACTATGTAATCCCGCGAGATATATAACCAATTGCGGTAGGGTGAAGGTCGCTCGTATATGCACGGGGTACCTCCCCCCATATTCTCGCAAATCTCTCCGAACCTGCTCGCCTTTGAGCAGTTCGCGCTGACTTAGCACGCTTCGTCCGTTACTCCGCCAGCTCGTAATAATAAATAGCTTTCTTCTTGTTCTCCAGTACAAACGCATCGTAAGCTATTCTGCCCGTTACTATCGAGCCTGAGGATATAACTGTATCTGTATGTATGCCGTAGTCCTCCAGCTTTACGGGCGCTACTGTCGCAGATGGGTGAGCTATCATAAATCCGAATTTTTCGGGCAAACGGGCGGCAGGCACCTTGACCACCGCCATTCCGTCGAGCATTCCCACTACGCCCTTTAATCTCAAATCCGCCCCGATGTCTGTCTTGTCAAACTCCACCGCCTGCTTCAAAAGCGTGTAAGTCGCAGGAGTTGTTACAAGCACCCTCTCAGTATCAGGCGCTTCCGCGTCGTCCAGCGCCTGCGAGCCTGCAAGCACGGCGGCGTATATGCTCTCTTTGGTAAGCGTGCCGCTCGCCTTTTCGCCTGCCCCTGCGGTCATTTTAGCGTATGTGTATGTGTCTACTTCGGGTATTACTACCTCTCTTATCTCCCTAGCAAGAGCCTTGCCCGCTTCCACCTGCTCCGCCGTTTCGTCAGTGTCCAGCTTATCCACATTGAAGATGAAAGACCTGTCGCGCGAAAGCAGCATTTCTTCCGTCTGCGCATTAAGGTCTTTTATCTCGCCGTATCGCGAAAAATTCTTGTCCTCTTCGTCCGTGATGGTGCGGTTGTAATTGTTCATTGCAACGGTGCTTATCTTCCATATCATCACCGAGTGCGCGCCCGTCCAGTCAAAGTCCGTGTTGGTCAAAAGGCTGAGCTTTGACTCAGAGCTGAAAAGCTCGTCAGTGTACGGCGCAAATTTCTTTGTAAGTTCTATTGACATATATCGTATACCTCATTTCTTTGTGCAGATGTCATGAGTTCTTAACCTCTGTATTTCGGCGTGTGCCTAGCGCTCGGCGAAAATGCTTCGTCCATCGGGTCAGATGTATGTTTCCACTCCGTTGAAGCAAGCGGCATTACAGGCTTGTTATAGCAGCCTTTCGCTATGTTCATGACTTTCTCTGCTTTGGTCTTGAATGCTTCGGGGTCAGAGGTGTCAAGCACGTCCAGCAGCTCACAGGGAAGCTTGTTGTCCAGCGCATACTCCTTGCAGATAAGGCGGTTCTCGCGCTCGTCAAGCTCTTTGGCTCTCATCTGCTCCGCCGTCGGCTCGGTCTTAGCTTTGGCCCTGGCGCGATCTCTTTCAAGCCGCTCCGAAACTATGCGGTTGACTTCCTCTTGTGTGAAGAGCTTCTCTGTGGGCTTGCCGTTTTCCTCCGTCTGTGGTTCCGCCTGTTGGGTCTGCTCTTCGCTAACGTCAGTGTTTGTGATGGTTTCTAAAATATTCATTTTTATCCCTCCGTTTAACGTCGTGGTTCGACTTCTCGCAACAAAAAAGACACGAGCGCAGCTTGTTTCTATAAAGCTGTTCCCGTGTCCGTATTAGACTAACCATTAAAGGCGGTACTCTACTCGTATATTTATTTGTCATTACTATTATACCACAAAAACGCGCGCGTGTCAACGCCTAACGAGCTTATTTGTCAAATTCATCTAGATATGGTTAAAAGGCTCGTGTTTGTCGCTCCGCTTCCTCTCAATGATGAATTTGCAGCCGAATAAGCGGTTGACGTTCCGCACCAGCTCCAGCGCTTCGCTCTCTTCGTCTTTTTGGTATGCTATCTTGATTTTCATACTGTCCTCCGTTTCGGGTCATATGTCTGTTGCTTATGTTCATATTTTAATAATCAGCCTGCTTGTCGTAATATATCATCTGTGGGGCTGTGGGACAGTGTGGGGAATGGTTTTAGGCTTGTCCCACGCCCGCAAACGTAGTAAAATCAAGGGTTTATGAGTGGTTGTGGGACTGTGGGACAAAAAATACACTTTTTTTGCTGAGCCAAACTTTTTCTTTAATGTTTGACCATTATCAATAGTAGTAAATTTCTATCCCTGTATACACTATGGTGTGTGTGCGGAAAATGTCCCACAGTCCCACACGTTCCGAAAACCCAGCAAATCAAAGGGCTTTCTCGTGGGACTATTGCCCCACAAAACCGCCCGTATCGTCCCACATGAGGGACAAAAGCACCGTTAAAGCGGCTCTGAGTTGTAATTCTGCGACACGTCATGCTCCTGCTCGTCCGCCTGCGGCAAAATCAGCGCAACACATTCCACGATGTTGCCGTTAATGCGCTTGCCCCTTGTGTTGTTCTTCTTGCGTGTTAAAATCTTCATATTTACCTTTAACCAACTGAGCTGAGCGCTGCTTATATTCGTTCGCCTGCTTATGTGACACTCGTGGCATGCTGTGGCAGCGCTGTGCCACACCAAAAGTGCCTGTATTTGCTCGGTTTCAAGCGTGTTGTGGCACTGTGGCACATTTTTGCACATTTTTTACGCAAAAAGTGCTTACACATTTCAATGAGCTGTAAGCAGCCCTGAAATTAGGTATGTTATTTTATGCGGGTGTATAT
>DBEZOM010000082.1:0-4944 GCA_048252855.1 Ruminococcus sp. | reverse complement strand
GCTTTATTGATAGCAATAGGGCACTTTTGTTATGTGGGCTATGCTTAGGCTCTTTATGAATTTGCCCAAATAGAACATACAAAACAAGATATAAAGATCGACCATATCAGCATAAAAGATCACCGATACAGCTCAAAGCTATATCGGTGATTTTCTTTAACCTTAGTCGTTTGATAGAAAAGCCTGCTTATTTGAAATGCGTCTCTTTTCTTGGAACTTTTCGGCCGGGATTTTAAGTCCCTCAAATCTCCGCAAACCGAAATTTGTTCAACCCTACAACAATTCGTTTCCCAACAGCTCGTGCTCACTCCTCATTCTCCCCCAGCCTATCAATCGCCCTGCGCAATTCCTCACCGCAAAGCTTCCCGGTAAGCCCTTTGAACTTCCGATTATCCGCTTTCCGCCAACAGCAGTAAAACTCAGCCTTTGCCGCTTCATCTCGTATCGGCACGGTCACACGGTTCGAGTCTTTTCGTATGTCCAGCGTAATATTTGACACGAAAGACGGCAGAGCCGACGCTCTCACAAGGGCGGTCATGCTCTCGTACTCGGTCTGCAAAATGTACTTTGTGTTGGGTGTCTGATTTTTGTGCATATCGTGCCAGTAGCCCAGTTCGGAATACAAAAGCATAGTTTCGCCCTCTAGGTCGCTGAGCGAAATTTCGTTGTAAGCCGCCAAAGGGTGAGCAGGCGGAACTGAAAGAAAAAGCCGTTCCTCAAATATTTTCGCGCTCTTTATCTTGTCATTCCCCGGCGCATAGGGCAGGATAAGCAGATCGCACTTTTCGGATAACAGCGTATCCTCCATGTTTTCGTAATAATCCATATTGCTTTTTATTGTCACTTCGGGGTACATATCTTTCAGTATCTCTTCAAGCACCCACATCGGCGCGGGGGGCGCAGGAAAGCAGATTTATCGTGCGGTGGCTCTCGTCAAATCTCTTCACCTGCTCCACAAAATCGTCAGCCGCCGCAAGGACTTTTTTCGCATATTTCACCGCCAAAACGCCGTTTTCGTTGAGCGTGACTTTGTTCTTGCTTCGCTCAAAAAGCTTCACGCCGAGTATGTCTTCTAGCTTGTTTATCGTCCTGCTGAGGGCGGGCTGCGAGATATGAAGCTGCTCCGCCGCCTTTGAGATAGTGCCGTTTTCAGCGATGGCGACAAGCTGTACCAGCATATATAACTCGATCAAATTCAACACCCCTTTTCAAATATTATATCACAACGCTTCTGTTTTTGTCAATCCACTATAATCAAAGGTTATAGCGTTATGAAAAATCGGCATTGTACAAATTCCGAGCGGCGCGGTATAATTAGTGTAGAAAATCTTTATGTATAACGATCGGAGAAAAAATGGAAAACATCATATTGCGAAACGGCGTTGAAATGCCATCGGTGGGTTTCGGCACGTTCACGCTTAAAAACGGCTGCAAGGGTCATGTTCTGAGCGCATTGAAAATGGGTTACAGGCTTATCGACACGGCGGCTTCGTACTTCAACGAGCAGGACGTTGGCGCGGCGATAAAAGAAAGCGGCATTCCGCGCGAACAGCTTTTTATCACAACAAAGCTTTGGATTCAGGACGAGGGTTTTGAACGCACGCTTAAAGCCTTTGATACTTCGCTGAAAAACCTCGGGCTTGAATATTTGGATATGTACCTGATACACCAGCCGTTCGGCGATTGCTTTGGGTCATGGAGAGCGATGGAAAAGCTTTTGAAAGAGGGCTATGTCCGTGCGATAGGCGTGTCTAATTTTGCTCCCGAGCGCGTTGTTGACCTTGCGCTCAATTCGGAGATACCGCCGATGATCGATCAGATAGAGGTACACCCGTATTTCGCTCAGCGAGCGGCGGTAAAGGAAATACGCGCGCTGGGCTGCGAAGTGCAGGCGTGGGGGCCTTTATGCGAGGGGCAGAAAGAGATCTTCACAGACCCGATTTTAACGAAGATCGCAAGCGCCCACAATGTCACGACTGCACAAGTCGCGCTGAAGTGGAATTTGCAAAACGGCATTGCGGTGATACCGCGTTCGTCTAAGCAGGAGCACAGACGTGAAAACATCGACCTTGACGGCTTTACTCTTACGGCTGACGAAATAGCTGAGATCGCAAAGCTCGACCAGGGATTCAGTGAGATAATAAACTACCACTGCACGAACACAGCGAAGAAGCTGATAAACTGCAAGATACATGATTGAGGTGTTTTTTTATGAGAAAGAATTTGAAAGCGGGGTCGGCGGCACTGACGCTATAACTGACAGTTATAACGTTATGAAAAATCGGCATTGTACAATTACTGATTTTTATGCTAAAATATATACAGAATAAAAACAGGGAGGAATTTTTTATGAACAACTTTACATTTACATACCCCACAAAGGTATATTTCGGAAAGGGCGCGGCTGAGAATATCAAGGCTGAGCTTGCGAAATACGGCGGCACCGTAATGCTTGCATACGGCGGCGGTTCGGTCAAGAAAAACGGCGTTTATGACGAGATAACGGCTATGCTCAAAGAGGCAGGCAAGACTATCGTTGAGTTCAGCGGCATAATGCCTAACCCTACATACGCAAAGGTGCAGGAGGGCGCAGAGATCGCTCGTCAGAATGGTGTCAGCCTTATCCTTGCGGTGGGCGGCGGTTCTGTTATCGACTGCTGTAAAATTATTTCCGCGCAGGCAAGGCTTGACGAGGATATTTGGGCAATGGAGAACGAAAAGAAGAAAAATCCGACTCAGTTTATCCCGCTCGGCGCAGTCGTTACAGTCAGCGGAACGGGTTCTGAGATGAACGCAGGCGCAGTTATCACCAACGAGGAAAAGAAGATAAAGGGCGCGCTTTGGGGCGCTTCGGCAGATTTCGCCGTGCTTGATCCCGAATACACAATGTCTGTTCCGATGAAGCAGGTCATCTCGGGCGCGTTCGATACGTTCAGCCACGCTATGGAAACATATTTCGGCAAGCCCGACGAGAACAATCTTTCCGACGATATTAACGAAGCGGTGATGAGAAGCGTTGTCAGAAATATGCGCGTACTGCTCACCGACCCGAAGAATTACGATGCCCGTTCCGAGCTTATGTGGGCATCTGCAATGGCTGAGAATGGCATTTTGAAGATCGGCAAGGTGACGGATTTTCAGGCGCACATGATAGAGCACCAGCTCGGCGCTTATACCGACTGCAATCACGGACAAGGTCTTGCGGTGATCCACCCTGTTCTGTATCGCCATATTTACAAGGAAAATGTGGGCAGATTTGCACGTTACGCAAAGAACGTTTGGAATGTTGCAGAGGGGGCAAACGCTGAGGAAACTGCGCTCAAGGGCATTGAAGCTTTGGCGGAATTTATCAAGGAAATGGGTCTGCCGACAAGCTTTGCTGAAATGGGCATAAGCGGCGACACGGACTTCAAGGCGGTCGCAGACTCGACAGTTGTAACGGCTGGCTGCTGCAAGAAGCTTAGCAAAGAGGAGATACTTGAGATTTTGAACGAGTGCAGGTGAAATGATCGGCACAGCGGTATAAAAATATACGAAATGGGAAAGGGCGTTTAAAATGCGAACAACAAAAATAGGAAACTTAGAAGTATCGGCAGAGGGCTACGGCTGTATGGGGCTTTCCCACGCTTACGGCGCGCCCGTTGAACATGATACTGCCGTAAAAATGATACGCACGGCTTTTGATATGGGCTGTACCTTCTTCGACACCGCAGAGGGCTACAAAGGCACTTTTGCAGACAGCAGCATTTCATACAACGAGCAGCTTGTTGGCGAAGCTTTGAAAGAGCATAGAAATGAAGTTGTCATCGCCACAAAGTTCGGCGTTACGCCTACTCGCGACGGGATAAAGACCGACAGCCGACCCGAAACTATCAGAAAATCGGTTGAGAGAAGCCTTAAAAAGCTTGGCACAAACCACATCGACCTTTACTATCAGCACAGGCAGGACGCAAACGTGCCCGTTGAGGAAGTCGCAGGCGTGATGTCGCGGCTCATGGAGGAGGGCAAAATTCTACACTGGGGGCTTTCAGAGGTCGGTGAGGACATTATACGAAGAGCGAACGCCGTATGTCCCGTTACTGCGATACAGAACCGCTATCACATGATGCACAGAGATTACGAGAAGCTTTTTCCCGTGCTGGAAGAGCTGAATATCGGCTTTGTGGCGTTTTCGCCGCTGGCAAACGGCTTGCTTTCGGACAAGTACACGGAAAAGTCGGTGTTCACAGACACGGCGGATTACCGCTCTACAATGCCGCAGTTCAAGGCGGAAGCTTACGAGAAAAACAAGGCGCTGTTTGAATTTCTGCGCGATATGTCTGCGGCGCACAACTGCACGCCCGCGCAGCTTTCGCTTGCATGGATGATGAATAAAAAGCCGTACATCGTGCCGATACCCGGTACGAAAAATGCTGACAGACTTAGCGAAAATCTGAAAGCGGCTGACGTGGCGCTTACGGCTGAGGAGGTCAAGCTTATCGACGAGCGGCTTGACGATATGACGATGTCGGAGTATTTTGGCGGAAGTCCGATAATTAAATAAAAACGAGAGTTGATATTATAAAAGCGAGATAATGTTTTAACAAAGATATATGCCGCCCATTTGCGTGGAGATCGTGAATGGTCGGGTTTTTTTCCGCATCTTTATTTCAAGAATTGCGTGACTGTTTTATGCCGTTTAAGTAATAATGTGTCAAGTATCATTAACGATCTCATGAGTTCATCTATCTGATCAGTGATAACCATCTTTTAACTGTTGTTATCAAATTTCATCGTTAACGTAACAAACAACACACCTTGCTTTGAGTATCTGCTTCTTTCCTCGAATTGTTCAATGTAATGCGCCGTTGCAGTTACAATATTTATGTATTTAGCATCATAAAGTGGAGCGATCTTATTACACAGTTCCGCAGGCAATACTCCTAACGTTCTGCTATTCATGTC
>DBEZOM010000081.1:0-5079 GCA_048252855.1 Ruminococcus sp. | reverse complement strand
GCGTATATTTGTACAAGCGGGCGCATATATTCTCAACAAGGCAATACGCCGAAAGGCGACGGATCATAATTCGATAAAAATGGAGGAATCGACCTATGGACTTCAAGCTGAACAGAGAAGAGCTGACCTGCTCTGTACCCGTGATAAAGACTGAGGTAACGCAGGCGGCTGAGCAGGACTTTATACTTCCCGACTACTGCCCCGATATTTTCCGCGTGCTGAAATGCTGCATAATACCGGGCGTGACCTCAGCGGGCATAAACGGCGGAAAGCTGACATTCGAGCTTTCCGTAACGATAAGGGTGATATACCGCACGGCGGAGGGCGGCGGGGTGCACTGCGTGGAGGAATGCCGCGACTTTTCAAAGACGGTAGACCTGCCGGCAGACGCCGTGAACCCCTCGGTGAAGATAGAGCCGGCGGTGGAATACGTCAACTGCCGCGTAGTGAGCCAGCGCAGGCTGGACGTTCGCGGAAGCGTTATCTGCCGTGTATGCGTAACGGGCGAGAAGAAATTCGAAGCGGTATGCGGCGCTTACGGCGGCGGGGTACAGACGAAAAAAGTATCGGCAGTATTCCCCGCAAGGCGACTGACCTCGGCTAAGCGGATAACCGTCATCGAAGAGATGGAACTGCCCGCGGGCAAGCCGCCTTTCGGCAGCGTGGTGCGCTGCGACGTGAACGTCAAAAAGGGCGAGCAGAAAATGATACCCGGCAAGCTGATAACTAAAGGCGAGGCGGAAGTGAGCCTGCTGTATCTGCCAAAGGACGGCGGCGGCAAACCGCCCGAAGCTATGAAATTCAGCATACCTTTCAGCCAGATAATCGACATAGAGGGGCTGGACGAGAGCTTTACCGCAGAGGTAGATATGACCGCGCCGAAATGCGTTATAATGCCGAAAGCGGAAGACCCCGCCGCGTTGGAGTGCGAGCTGATAATGCTTGTGAACATATCCGCGACGAGGTACGAGAGCAGCGAATTTGCAACCGACGCGTACTCGACTATGTACGAGTGCGAATGTGAGCCGTTGGAAATATCGCCGCCCGCCGAAAGCGAGAAAACGAGCGCGGGTGTAGAGCTGAACTGCACGCTTGCCTGCTCTGAGGGCGAGATAGCGCAGGTATACGATATGTGGTGCGAGAACGCAGCGGCGGCTGTACGGCGCGACGAAGAGAAAGGCTGCTCTGTGCTTTACGGCAAGGCGGTATTCTGTATGCTGGGCAGGCTGAGCGACGGCAGCGCGGCTTACGCCGAGAAAGAGTGCGCATTTGAGCAGGATATAGACATCAGCGGCGAAGCGGGAGCGGTAACGATAAAGATAGAGAGCAGCTCGTACACGATAAGCGACGAGGGGGTACAGGCGAAAGCTGCGCTGAAAGCGGAGATAACTTCGCAGCGCGGCGGAGAGCTGCGGCTGCTTAAAAGCATAACTCTGCTGACCGACAAGCCGAAAGCACGCGACAAAAACTGCGCTGTAAAGATATGCTACGCCGACCCCGAGGGCGACCTTTGGGAGATAGCGAAAAAATACTCCACCAGCGCGGAAGCGATAGCGGAGGAAAACAGCGCAGAGCCTGCCGACGGGCGCAGGATACTGATAATACCAATGAAAAACTGACGAAGGAGCAGACTATATGAACGACATTTACAACGACATCGCCGTGCGCACGGGCGGAAGCATATACATAGGCGTAGTAGGCCCTGTGCGGACGGGAAAATCGACATTCATCAAGCACTTTATGGAGCGGCTGGTGATACCGAACATAGAGAGCGACTACCGCCGCGAGAGGGCGAGCGACGAACTGCCGCAGTCCTCGGGCGGGCGCACGATAATGACCACCGAGCCGAAATTCATACCGGAAGAAGCGGTGCGCGTGAACCTCGGCACGGCGAGCTTTGACCTGCGCATGATAGACTGCGTGGGGTACGTTATACCGAGCGCGCAGGGGTACTTTGAGGACGAAGCGCCGCGAATGGTGATGACGCCGTGGTTCGACGCGGAAGTGCCTTTCAACATGGCGGCGGAGGTCGGCACGCGAAAGGTCATCGCCGAGCACTCGACCATCGGGATAGTAGTGACCACGGACGGAAGCATTACCGATCTGCCGCGAGATGAGTACGAGGAGTGCGAAGAGCGCGTAATATCGGAACTGCGCGAGGCGGGAAAGCCATTCGTAGTGCTCTACAACTGCCTGAACCCAATATCGCCCGAGGCGAAAGCGACGGCGGCTAAGCTTTCGGAAAAGTACAAAGCCTGCGTTATACCGCTGAGCTGCGAGCAGCTTGACGACGAGATGATAGAGCGGATACTTACGGAAGTGCTGTACGCTTTCCCGATACAGGAGATAAGCGTGGAAGCGCCTAGCTGGCTCAATTCGCTCGAAAAGGGGCATTGGCTGCGCAGCGAGATATACAGCGCTATACGCGGCGCGGCGGGCGCGGTGCACACGCTGAAAGACGCGGAAGCCTTTGCGAAAGAACTGGCGAAATGCGAATACATCAGCGCGGCGGCGGTGCGCGAGACCGACCTTTCATGCGGCAAGGCGGCTGTTGCGGCGACGATCTCGGGCGACCTATTCATCAAGATAATCGGCGAAGCGGCGGGCATACCGCTGGAGAACGAGGGCGAGCTGATACCGAAAATAACCGAGCTGGTGCGGATACGCGAGAAATATTCGCGGCTGGCGGGCGCACTGGAGGAAGCAGAGCGCACGGGCTACGGCGTAGTTATGCCGACGATGGCAGACCTTACGCTGGAAGAGCCGGAGATAATCAAGCAGGGCGGCAAGTACGGAATACGTCTGCGGGCGGCGGCTTCCTCGATACACCTGATGAAAACGCAGATAAAAACGGAAGTCGCGCCGATAGTAGGCTCTGAAAAGCAGTCGGAAGAACTGGTGATGTCGCTGATGGCGGATTTCGACAGCTCGCCCGAAAAGATATGGGAGTCGAACATATTCGGAAAATCGCTGCACGAGCTGGTGAGCGAGGGGCTGAATGCCAAACTTGCGAAGCTGCCCGCGGACGCGCGCATGAAGCTCTGCGAAACGCTTTCGCGCATGATAAACGAGGGCTGCTCGGGGCTTATCTGCCTTATACTCTGATAAATACAGCAAACAAAAAACGTCTGCGGCGAGGAAATTCGCTCACAGGCGTTTTGCTTTTTTATGTAGTGCAGATTTAAGAAATACCGTCTACGAACGAAACGGGCAGACCGAACATGATACCTGCGTTAGGCTTTGAGAGGTCGCCTGTAACGCTGGTGATAGCCTTTCTGACGTCATCTACCTGCTCGTCCTTTACGATAACGAAGATAGTTTTTGATTTATGAGAGTCGTCCTCGCCCGAGAGTATGCCGCGGAGAAGCTGCACCATTGCTAAATTATTGCTCATACGCGCGATGGAGCTTGCCATACCTACCGAGTCGATAGCCGTACCGCCGCGTATGCCCGCTTCGGCAAGGGCGCTCATTATGCTGTCTACCAGCTCTGTTTGTTTGATTACTAAGAAAATTGCCTGCATAGTATCTTTCCTTTCTGTATAAAATATTTTAATTTTGCACGTTATTTACGGACGAAGTAAGCCGCGTTCCAGTCCTCGCTGTTGGCAGACTTTACAAGCTCGAAGCCGCAGGAAGATATAGTGCTGAGCACCTCTTCGCGGCGGGCGTCGATTATGCCCGAAACTATCAGCTTGCCTTTATCCTTTAAGAAACCTGCGAAAAATCCGCTCATGGCTATCAGCACATCTGCTACGATATTAGCGCAGACTATATCGTACCCGCCGCCTATTTTTTCGCGCAGCTTTTCATCAGTGGTTATATCGCCGCAGAGTGCCGTATAGCGCTCGGGAGAAATGCCGTTTTTCTGAGCATTTTCGGCGGCAATGCGAACGCTGTTATCGTCTATATCGACAGCGCAGGCGGACTCTGCGCCGAGCAGCAGTGCGCCGATAGAGAGTATACCGCTGCCGCAGCCGAGGTCGAGCAGTTTTTCGCCCTGCGCGAGGTTTTCTTCTATAAGCTCTAGGCAAAGACGAGTGGTATTATGCTGACCCGTACCGAAAGAGGAAGCGGGGTCGATCTCTAAGATCTTGCGCTTTTCAGCGGGGTCTGCCGCCTCCCATGAAGGCTTTATCAGCAGCTTTTCGCCGATGGTGATAGGCTTGAAATACTGCTTCCAGTTATTAGCCCAATCCTCCTCGCGGATATTAGACATATCGTACTCCAGCCTGCCGTAAGCGCCGTCAGCATCGCGAGATTTGAGAGCGGCCAGCGCGGACTTCACCGCCGCGAAAAGCTCTGCGCCCTCGGCGTCGCTGCGGATATAGACAGTAACGGTAGTTTCGCAGTTTTTAAGACCCATAAGGTCGTCGTCGATATAATCCCAGTTGCCGGTCTTATTTTCGAGGAAGTCCTCAAAATCCTGAGCGTCTTTGATAACGAAGCCGGTAATGCCGAGATCCATAAGGATACCGGTAACGCTGTCGATACCCTCAGTAGTAGTATATATGTTTATTTCAGCCCATTCCATAGTTTGTCATTCCTTTTTTGTATGGTTATTCACCTATTATAGCACATTTTTAATGATTTGTAAAGTATATTTCACAAAGATTTCACCAAAATACCTAAATCGTCACAAAACGCAAAAACCGCACACCTTGCAAAATGCGAAAGTGTGCGGTGAAAATGCGTGTATAAAAGCTTTATCCCTCGGCGAATTTCAAGCCTTTGGCAAGCTTATTTTTCTTCTTATGCTTATACATTTTAACGTCGGCGCGCTTTACTACTTCCTTGAAAGAATTCACCATTTCGGCGGAAGCGGCTTCCTCTATGCCGACACTGGCGTTTATGCGGTACGGCTTATTGGCTGTACGGCTGGCTTCGTTTATCTTATCGGAAAAGCGCTTTTCAATCTCGGAGGGAGTCAGGTCTGTAACTAGCAGAGCCATGAACTCATCGCCGCCGAAACGTGCGCAAACGCCCATATCGCCTACCGTTTCTTCAAGCACATAAGCCACGGTATAGATAGCAAAATCGCCCTCGTTATGGCCGAAAGAATCGTTTATGAACTTCAAGC
>DBEZOM010000080.1:0-21002 GCA_048252855.1 Ruminococcus sp. | reverse complement strand
CTAAAGTACAATGGCGTTTTTTCAGAGAAGTATAACCTAAAGTTATAGCATAAAGAACTGAGCGCTATGCACACTCAGTCCTCTTTAATATCTGCAATTTTTCAGACCTTGCCCGCCACCATGTCTAGAAAATACTTGTGTACCGTAAGGTCTTCGTTCAGCTCGGGGTGAAAAGCCGCCGCAAGGCAGTTTTTGTACCGCGCCGCTACCGCTTTGCCGTCTACCTCAGCCAGCTTTTCGCAGCCGCCGATGTCCGCTATGTACGGCGCGCGGATAAACGTCATGGGTATCACGCTGCCCGCAAACTCGCTCTCGGTATAAAAGCTGCCGAGCTGTCTGCCGTAGGCGTTGCGCTTTACCGTCATGGGCATGGCGCTGAAATAATGTTCGCTGTCATTTTCGAGCTTATCTGCCAAAAGTATCATGCCTGCGCAGGTGCCGAATGTCGGCAGACCGCCGCTTATCAGCTTGTTCAGCGGCTCGAAAAGCCCCAGATCTCTCAGCAGTTTGCCCTGCACCGTGCTCTCGCCGCCGGGAATTATCAGCCCGTCGAAGCTGCGGTCTATATCTGCCAGCTGGCGTATCTCAAAATGCTCCGCGCCAAGCTGATCGAGCATTTTTTCATGCTCGGCAAACGCGCCCTGCAGCGCAAGTACCGCTATAACGCTCATTTTACTTTCCTCTTTCCGCCATAAGCAGCTCTATCTCGTCCTTGTTTATGCCTACCATAGCTTCGCCGAGATCTTCGGAAAGCTCAGCCAACATCTTAGCGTCGGTGTAGTTGGTAACAGCCTTTACTATGGCGGAAGCGCGCTTTTCGGGGTTGCCCGACTTGAATATGCCCGAGCCTACGAAAACGCCCTCAGCGCCGAGCTGCATCATAAGCGCCGCGTCGGCAGGGGTAGCTACGCCGCCCGCTGCGAAGTTTACTACCGGCAGCTTGCCGTTTTCAGCAACGTACTTTACCAGCTCGTAAGGCGAACGAAGCTGCTTAGCCGCCTCAAAAAGCTCGTCCTCTGAAAGCGAGCTGAGTCTGCGCATCTCGCTCTGCATTTTTCTCATGTGGGTAACTGCCTGCACAACGTCGCCCGTACCCGGCTCACCCTTTGTGCGTATCATGGAAGCACCCTCGCTAATGCGGCGGAGCGCTTCGCCCAGATCTTTAGCGCCGCATACGAAAGGCACTTTGAACTTTCTCTTGTCGATATGGTAAACGTCGTCGGCGGGCGAGAGAACCTCAGATTCGTCGATGTAGTCGATCTCGATAGCTTCGAGTATCTGCGCCTCAGCGAAATGGCCTATACGGCACTTCGCCATTACGGGGATAGATACCGCCTGCTGTATGCCCTTTATCATCTTAGGGTCGCTCATGCGGGAAACGCCGCCTGCCGCGCGAATGTCGGCGGGTATACGCTCAAGCGCCATAACTGCGCACGCGCCTGCCGCTTCGGCTATCTTCGCCTGCTCGGGGGTGGTAACGTCCATGATAACGCCGCCCTTCAGCATCTGGGCGAGGTTTTTGTTAAGCTCATACTGCTTGCTCATAGTGTATTTCCTCATTTCATATTTTAATAGTAGTATTTTTGATACTTAAATTATACGCCGCCGAGCAAGCTTTTGCAAATTTTTCGGGCGTGAGAATTTTAATCGCTGATTTGTGCGATATGCACTATTCAGTTAATCCAAACTATTTTAGATTTGTGCACACATACAACAAAAATCACCCGCCGAAGCCCGTCAAATTTGTCGTTCGTCAAATTATGCAAATGCGCCGCCGCAAAAGCGCTCTCAGCCATGCAAAAAGTAGAAAAATATCCGCGCAGATATTCCCGCTCGGTAAAAGAATGTACATCAATATTTCTGAAAATAGCCGTTGCAGTCGGCGCGCAAATATGGTACAATTATAATAGTAATATATGTGATGAAAGGAAGATGATATATGATAAGATTTGCACGCGCGGCAAGGGCGGCGGCTTTGGCGGCGGCGGCGGCGCTATGCCTTTCGCTCTGCTCATGCGGTAAAAACGTAAAGCTCGGCACAGGCAACGAGGGCGGAATATACCGCAAGTACGGCAGCGCTTTTGCGGGGCTGGAAAGCGGCGTGAACGTTATCGTGAAAAACACCGCAGGCTCTCAGGCAAACCTGCGCCTGCTGAACGACGGCTTTATCGACATGGCAATAGTGCAGAGCGATATGCTCTCGGAAGCTGTAAACGGCACTGACGATTTCAAGGGCAGCCCTGTTTCAGACGTGCGGGCGGTGGCGGCGCTTTATATGGAGGATTTCCAGATAGTAGTACGCGCCGACTCTGACATCGAAAGCATAGCCGACTTGGCGGACAAGCGTATCTCGCTGGGCGAGGACGGCTCGGGCGTTGCGAGAAATGCCGAGTACATCTTAAACTCGGCAGGCGTCGGCATGAATATGGTAAACACCTGCTATATGAATTATCAGCAGTCTGCCGAAGCGCTGAAAGACGGCGACATCGACGCATTTTTCGCCGTGCTGGGCGCTCCCGCCGACGTTATCTCGCAGCTTGCGGAGGATATACCTATACGCCTGCTGCCGATGGACGAGCGCACCGCCGCATACATGACTAACCTTTACGAGGGCTATTTCAGCACCGAGATAAAGGCGGGCACATACAGCGGCATAGACGAGGACGTGCCTACCATAGGCGTGAAAGCCATACTGGTAGCCGACGCTTCGGTAAACGCGCAGACGGTGAAAAAGCTGACCGCCGCGATATTTGAAAACAGCGGCGATATACAAAGCCAGATAGGGCTGACCGAGCCGAACGCCGAGTTTGCGACCAGCGGCATACCCTGCGATTTTCACGAAGGCGCGGCGGAATATTACAAGAGCATAAATATCTCGGTAAACGCCGATGATAACTAATGAAAGCGAGGTACTGAGATATTGAAAACACTTAATGTAGATATGTATCAGACGCTCGCCGCAGCGGTAGGCGTACTGTATCTCGGCGGGTTTCTGAAAAAGAAGATAAAGTTTCTCGAAACTTTCTGCATACCTGCGCCGGTAGTCGGCGGAATAGTTTTCGCGCTTCTCTCCTGCCTGCTGCACGGGCTGGGCATAGTAGAGTTTCAGTTTGACGAAACGCTGAAAACGGTATGTATGGTAATGTTCTTTACGTCAGTAGGCTTTCAGGCTAACCTGAAAGTGCTGAAAGCGGGCGGCAAGAGCCTGGTGGTATTCCTGCTTTGCCTAATAGTGCTGATATGCACGCAGAATTTTGTGGCGGTGGGAATATCGAAACTGCTGGGCATAAGCCCGCTGGTAGGTATGTGCACCGGCTCGATACCTATGGTAGGCGGTCACGGAACATCGGGCGCATTCGGCACGGTGCTTGAGGACTTCGGCATAAAGGGCGCTACTACCGTTTGCACGGCGGCGGCGACATTCGGCCTGATAATCGGCTCGATAATGGGCGGCCCTATCGGCAGACGGCTGATACTGAAGCACGACCTGCTAAAGACCGCAGTTACCGAAGACCCCTCTATACTGGAGGAGGACGAGCAGAAGCACCACCGCTCGGTAAGTATGTACGCCCCCGCCGCTTACCAGCTCGCGATAGCTATGGGCATAGGCACTATACTTTCCTGGCTGCTCTCGATGACGGGCATGACTTTCCCGATATACATCGGCTCTATGATAGCCGCCGCCTTTATGCGCAACATCGGCGAGTACGGCGGCAAGATACACATACACATGGGCGAGATAAACGACATAGGCGGAATATGCCTTTCGCTGTTTCTCGGAATAGCTATGATAACCTTGCAGCTTTGGCAGCTCGCGGAGCTTGCCCTGCCGATGATAATACTTCTGCTGGCGCAGGTACTGCTGATGGCTATGTTCTCGTACTTTATAGTATATAACGTGATGGGCAGAGATTACGACGCGGCTGTACTGGCGGCGGGCACCTGCGGCTTCGGCATGGGCGCTACGCCTAACGCTATGGCGAATATGCAGGCGCTTACGGAGAAATTCGTGCCCTCGATAAAGGCGTATATGCTTGTGCCGATAGTGGGCAGTATGTTCGCCGACTTTATAAACAGCCTTGTTATAACGGCATTTATCAACTTTATCAACTAAGGGAGCTGAGCTAATGAATTTCAGAAAAAGACAGAAAAGAGAACAGCTGAACGACGCTTCGGAAAATCTGGCATTCCCCGAAGTACACATCGCCGACGGCGAAGATGAAGAGCCTGCTGAGCAGCAGCCGCCCGCTGAGGAAGAGAGCGGCGTGGTTTTTGAAAACTTAGCCGTGCCCGAGATAAAGCTGCCGCATAAGAAGTAAACAATAGTAAAAATACATATCCCCCGCGAGGACTAAAAAAGCTTCGCGGGGGATATTTTTGTGCGCGGATATCAGCGGATCACAAACTGCTGGCTTTCAACGCGGCGGGGATAGACGTGCGTATTATCTGCGAGATATAGGCTATCCTCTGCTCGTCGTTACCGGTATTTTTCGATTTAAGCAGGTCTACCAGCGCGCCTGCCAGCCCTTCGGTAAAGAAGTTGCAGACGAACTGACTGTACTCGGGCGCGGTATGGAAATTCTCGGCGCGCTCTATCTTCTCTATCAGCTCCATCATCACGCTCATAAAGTCGTGATTTAGAAAGCGTTTCAGCTCGTCCCTGCCGATGGAGTCGTAGGCGCAGTTTATTATATGGCTGTTTTCGCGGATATATTTCAGCACAAAGCGCATAGCGCTCTCAAACTCCTCCAGCAGGTCGAACTGCTTCACAACGTCCACCGCCTCTTGCTCCAGCGTCCATTTCAGCAGGTCGGGCACATTGGCAAAGTGATAGTAAAAGGTCTTTCTGTTCACGCCGCAGTCAGCGACTATATCGGTCACGGTAATTTTAGAGAGCGGCTTTTTCTCCATCAGCTTTTTCAGCGAAGCCGAAAGGGTCTTTCTTGTATTCATTGTAGTAACTCGGTACTGCATTTTCATCACCTCACAGCTTTATTATACAACTGTCCGAAAAATAAATCAACAGGAAATTTCGGATATTTGACCATCAATTTATAAACATTTGTCCGAATTTCACACACAGCAGAGAAATTAACCGTTGATAGATTACGGACAAGTGTGTAAAATGGAGTTACAGAAACAAAGAAATACCGAATAAGGAGTGATGAAAAAGATGGCATACATCGAAATGGTAAACAGCTGCAAAAGCTACCGCATGGGAGAAAGCGTGATATACGCCAACCGCGACGTAAGCTTTTCGGTAGAAAAAGGCGAGCTGGCGATAATACTCGGCACGAGCGGCGCGGGAAAATCCACCGTGCTGAACATCTTGGGCGGAATGGACTCAAACGACAGCGGAAAGGTGATAATAGACGGCAGAGATATTTCCAAATACAGCAAAGATATGCTTACCGCCTACCGCCGTACAGACGTAGGCTTTGTATTCCAGTTTTACAATCTGGTGCAGAACCTTACGGCTAAGGAAAACGTAGAGCTGGCTTCCGAGATAGTAGAGGGCGCGCTCGACCCCGCGCAGGTGCTGAAAGACGTGGGTCTTGAAAAGCGCATGAACAACTTCCCCGCCCAGCTCTCAGGCGGCGAGCAGCAGCGCGTGGCTATTGCGCGTGCGATAGCGAAAAACCCGAAGATACTGCTCTGCGACGAGCCTACCGGCGCGCTGGACTACAACACGGGCAAGCAGGTACTGCAGATATTGCAGGACATGAGCCGCAAGAAGGGCGCTACGGTAGTTATCGTAACACACAACGCCGCCATCGCGCCGATAGCCGACCGCGTTATACATATGCACGACGCGCGCGTGAGCAGCATAGAGCTGAACCCCGAGCCGCAGAAAATAGCGGACATAGAGTGGTAAGCCACGAACGAAAGGTATGAAAGCAATGAAGAAGAAAGCGCTGAAAAAAGATATACGCAAGAGCTTCGCGCATTCAAAGGGCAGATTCATATCAATAATGTGCCTGATAGCGCTCGGCTCGTTCGCGCTGGTAGGCTTGCAGGTCGCGGGGCCTGATATGCGGCTTACGGGCGAGGAATATTTCAAAAAATACAACGCCGCCGACCTTAGCGTTATCGGCAGCATGGGTATCGACAAGGAAAACGCCGCCGAGATAAAGAAGCTGAGCGGCGTGAAAAAGCTGGAATTCGGCTACCTGAAAGACGTAGTTATAGAGGGCACATCGAAAAGCGTGCGCGTGTTCTCGCAGAGCGAGGATATTTCGCAGTACGAGGTAACTGAGGGCAGGCTGCCCGAGAGCGCCGACGAGATAGCGCTTTCAGACGCGAACCGCTTCGGCTGCAAGCTCGGCGACGAGATAAGCTTTGAAGAAAAGTCGGACGCGGCGGGAGCTGCCGCGCTGAAAAACACTACGTTCAAAATAACGGGCTTCATCAACTCGCCCGAGATAATCTCGGCAGTGAACGAGGGACAGTCTACCGCAGGCTCGGGCGAGCTGAACGGCTACGCGGCTGTTACCGACGAAGCTTTCGACTGCGATTACTACATGATAGCGCGAATGACCTTTGACGACACGGCGGGACTTGACCCATATTCCGAAGAGTACCGCGACAAGGTGCAGGAGCACAAGACCGAGCTGGAAGACCTGCTGGAAGATCTGCCGAACGCGCGTTTGGAATCGGTAAAAGCCGAATATCAGCAGGAGATAGACGACGGCAGAAGCGAGATAGCCGACGCTAAGGCGGAGCTTGCGGACGCGAAATCGCAGCTGGAGGACGCCGAGAAGCAGATAAAGGAAGCGGAGGACGAGATCGCCGACAAGCGCGCTGAGCTGGATAAAAAAGTAAAGCAGGCGCAGAAAGAGATAAAGGCGAACGAGAAAAAGCTTGCGGCCGCCGAAGAGGAGATAGCAGATGGCAAAGAGCAGCTTGCGGAAGCGCAGAAGCAGCTCACCGCCGCTCAGCAGCAGATAACGGCTTCGGAGCAAAAGCTGACTGCCGCGAAAGCCGAGTACAGCAAGAACATGGCGGAGTACAAAAAGCAGAAAGCCGCCTACGACAAGAGCATGAGCGAGTACAAGGAAAACGCCGCCGCGCTCAAATCGGCGCAGGCTGAGGTGAACGCCAACCGCAAAAAGCTGGAGGACGGCAAGGCGCAGTACGAAGAGGGCATAGCTCAGCTAGGCGCGGGCATATCGCAGATAGAGCAGGCGCTGACCGACCCGAACCTTACCGACGAAGAGCGCGCGCAGTACGAAGCGCAGCTTGCGGGTCTGAAAACGCAGCTTGAGCAGACTCAGGCGGCCTACGAGCAGTTCACCACCGAAACTTACGAGCCGGGCATGAAGCAGGCAGAAGCCGCGCAGGCGGAGATCGACAAGAAAAACGCCGAGCTGAAAAAGGCTAAGGCTCAGCTTGACGAGGCGAACGCGCAGCTTACATCGGCAAAGTCGCAGCTTGCGGCGGCCAAAACGCAGATTGCGGACGGCGAGAAGCAGCTTGCTTCGGCGAAATCGCAGCTCGCGACGAAGCAGAAAGAGTTTGACAGCAAAACTGCCGAGCTGAAAAGCGGCGAGAGCGAGCTGGCTGACGGCAAGGCGGCGCTTACCGAAGCTAAAGCCGAGCTGAAAAAGCAGAAAGCGTCGGGCGAGAAAAAGCTCGATAAGGCGCAGGCCACCCTCGATGAAAAGAAGCAGGAGTACGAGGACGGCATGAGCGAATACCGCGAGAAAAAAGAGGAAGCCGATACCGAGATAGCCGACAACGAGCAGAAGCTCGACGAGGCGCAGGAGAACATCGACAGCCTTTCCGCGCCGACATTTTCCGCATACACCCGCCGCGAGATACCCGGCGGCGAGGGCTACCGCACATACGACAGCGTTTCGGAGATAGTAGACGCGCTGGCGGACGTTTTCCCGATATTCATGTACTTCGTGGCGGCGCTGGTAACGCTCACCACCATGACCCGCTTCGTTGACGAAGAGCGCATAAACTCGGGCACGCTGAAAGCGCTGGGCTATAAGGAGCGCGACATAATCAAGAAATTTGCGCTTTACGGCTTGTGGTCGGGACTTCTGGGCGCGGTGATAGGCATTACGGCGGGCACTCTGCTGCTGCCGCGAATCGCGTACAACGCTTACAAAAACGGCTTTACCGTGCCGAAGATACTCACGCCTTTCGACCTGAAATGGACAGTTATCGCGGTGCTGCTGGCGCTGGCGAGCACGGTACTGCCGACGGTGATAGTCGCGAAAAAAGAGCTGCGCGAGAAGCCCTCTGCCCTGCTGCAGCCCAAGCCACCCGCAAACGGCTCGAAGATACTGCTCGAGCGCATAACGCCGATATGGAACAAAATGAGCTTTACGCACAAGGTAACGGCGCGAAACATCTTCCGCTACAAGAAGAGAATGTTCATGACGATATTCGGCGTATGCGGCTCGGTAACCATACTTTTCGCGGGACTGAGCGTACAGCACTCTATCTCGGGCATAAACGACAGGCAGTTCGGCGACATAATAAAGTACGATATTATCGCCGCCGAGAAAGAGCACATATCCGCCGACGAGCAAGCTGAGCTGGACGAAAAGCTCGCTGACAAGGACGCTGTTGAGAGCAGCTCGCCCATCTGCTACAAAGAGCTGAACGTTACGGCGGGAAAATCTAAAGACAGCCAGACTATAAAGCTCATCTCGCCCGAAAACGCCGATGATTTCTCAGACTACATCGCGCTGGACGAGAGAAAGTCGGGCAAGGCGATAGACCTCACCGACGACGGAGCTGTAATAAGCGAGCGCCTGAGCACACTGCTGGACGTAGGCGCGGGCGACGAAGCGGTATTCAAAAACACCGACGGCAGCGAAGTAACGCTGAAAATTTCGGCGGTGACCGAGATGTACACGGGCCACTTCGCATTCGTTAGCCGCGATTATTACGAGCAGGCGGTGGGCGAGTACAACGCGAACGCTTATCTGATACGCCTTAACGACCGCTCGAGCGATAACGCAAACGCATTCGCGAACGAGCTTATGAAGCTCGACGGCGTAGAGGGCGTAGTGCAGAACACCACGATGATAAGCCAGATAAACATAATCGTAAAATCGCTCAACAAGATAATGGGCGTGCTGATACTGGTAGCCGCCGCGCTGGGCGTAGTTATACTCTACAACCTCACGAACATCAACGTTTCCGAGCGTATTCGCGAGCTTTCGACGATAAAAGTTCTGGGCTTCTTCAATAAGGAAGTAACGCTTTACATCTACCGCGAAACGATAGTGCTAACGGCGCTGGGAATACTCGTGGGCTTCCTCACCGGCGACTGGCTATACAAGTACATCATAACGGTAGTGCCGCCCGACGAGGTAATGTTCAACCCCGCGCTTTCGGCAAGGGCGTTTGTGATACCCGCCGTGCTGATTGCCGCGATAACGGCGATACTCGGCGTGATAATAAACCGCCGTCTGAAAAATGTCGATATGCTCGACGCGCTGAAATCGGTCGACTAAAGACCTAACATATACAATAAGACCCTGCGTTTTTTCACGGCGCAGGGTCTTGCTTTTTTCTATTTATTTGTTAAATTCGCGCTCGGCGGCCTCGCAGCCTTTTTTCAGCCGCTCCAGACCGTCTTGCAGTACGGCGCGCGGGCAGGCAATGTTCATGCGCAGGAAATTTGCGCCGTCGCCGCGATAAGCCTCGCCGTTAGAGAGATACAGCCCCGTTTCACGGCGGATAAGCTTCGCGACTTCGCGCGAGCCGGCATTTATCCGCGAGCAGTCGAGCCAAAGCAGATATGTCGCCTGCGAGGGCACTAGCCGAAGCTGAGGTATCTCGCGCGCGACGTACTCGCTCACAAGCGCTTTGTTCTCAAAAATATACTGCCGCAGTGCGTCCAGCCAGCCGCCGCCCATAGTGAATGCCGCTATCGCCGCGTCTACTGCAAAAGCGTTCGGCTCGGCTACCTCGTCGGTATTTATCGCGCGCCATATCTTGTGGCGCAGGTTGGCGTTCGGCACGGATATTGCCGCCGTTTGCAGCCCCGCGATGTTGAAAGCTTTAGTGGGCGCTATGCAGGTGATACTGTTCATGCGGCATTTCTCAGACACTGAGGCGAAAGGCACATAGGCGCAGTCGGGGTCGGTGAGGTCGCAGTGTATCTCGTCGGCAATGACGACAACGTGATTATCGTAAGCCAGCTCGCCTATCTTCGCGAGGGTTGCGGCGTCCCAGACCTTGCCCGACGGGTTCTGCGGGTTGCAGAGTATCATCAGCGTGGTCTGCGGGTCGGCAAGCTTTTTCTCCAGCTCGGCGAAGTCTACGGAATAATTTTCGCCGTCGTATTTCAGCGGGGCTTCTAGCACGCGCCTGCCGTTATTTTCGATAGAATTAAAGAAAATATTGTAAACAGGGGTCTGAACCAGTACGTTTTCGTTCGGGGTGGTGAGCTTGCGCACCGCGCTGGATATTGCGGGCACTACGCCCGTACAGAACATCAGCCAGCTTTTTTTCATCTCAAAGCCGTGCCGCTCTTTCCACCAGCCGATGTAGGCGGCGTACCACTCGTCGGGCAGGACGGTATAGCCGAAAACGCCGTGCTCGGCGCGCTTTTTTATAGCGGCGAGAATTTCGGGAGAGGCGGGAAAATCCATATCCGCTACCCACATAGGCAGCTCGCCCTCGCGCACGTCCCATTTCAGCGAATTTGTACCGCGCCTTTCGGTAACTGTATCGAAGTTATAATTTGCCATTTTTGCACCTCCGTTGTTTTATACGGTAAGACCCTCGCGGCAGATTATCTCGGTCTTTTCGGGGTCTACCCTTTCGCTTTCCATTATCAGCTCGCCGATGCTGTCAGCCGTAATTCTGCCGCCCGAAGGATTTTTCACGCTGTCTACCCTGCCGATGATCTCCGCCTGCACGGTGGAGTATTCAAAAGCGAGGGTCGTGTCGATAAGCTTGCAGTTTTTCAGCGTAAGCTCTTCGGCGTAGCACAAGCCCTGCAGGCTCTCGATAGTGCAGTTTACAAGCGTCAAGCGCTTTGAATTCCAGCCGAGATATTCGCCCGAGATGAAAGAATCGTAAACGGTAACGTTCTCGCTGTTCCAAAAGGCGTCTTTAGAGAGCATTTTCGCGCCGCGTATCTCGACATTTTTAGCGCCGTCGAAAGAATAATTGCCGACCAGCGTAAAGCCCTCAGCCTTTACATTTTCGCAGCCCATAGCGAAGTAATCGCCGTGAGCGGCAACGTTTTTGAGGGATACGTTTTTGCAGTTCCAAAGAGTTTCGGCGGCGTTAGGAAAACTAACATTTTCAAGCGTTACGCCGTCGTACTTGCGGAAATTTTTAGGTGCTTCGACAGTAGTATCGCGCACCGAGATATTATTTGTGTACCAAATGCCCGCCCTGCCCATTTCAAAAATAGTGCAGTTTTCGAGCGAGATATTCCGCGAATACCATAGGGGGTATTTCCATTTAAACATACAGCCGTGAAGTTCAATATCGCGGCACTCCTTCAGCGGGGACTCGCCATCGGCAAAAACGGTATCATAAATTTGCAGACCGCTGCTGCCAAACAGCGCGCGTTCGCCCGTGAGGTGCTGCTGTACAAGCTTTTCAGCCACAGCCCATCAGCTCCTTTTCAACATTTCCAATATAAATTATAGCACAAAATCAAGTCTGCCGCAAGCGCTTCAATTGCCGCGAAGCAGACCCACGCAAAAAGCCCCCATTTCGGGAGCTTTTATCATACATTTATTATACAACCTAGAGTATGCTCTATGTCAAGTAAATTTTTATGCGGGATATTTTGGATAGGGTGTGAATGGGGACGCATAACAAAAAAGCAGACGCTATATAAACGTCTGCTTTTAAAACCTTTGGTGCGGCAAACGGGACTTGAACCCGTACGTCGAAGACACACGCCCCTCAAACGTGCCTGTCTGCCTATTCCAGCACTGCCGCATTTATTCAGTTTTTGTCGCTTTCGGTATGTCCTCAACCGACTTTAATATTATATCACTTAATATTCGTTCTGTCAAGCGTTTTTTCAAAAAAATATCGTTTATTTATAAATATACATAGCATATATGAATTATCACATATCGCATCATGTACGCCAAGTGTGCAAATGCGCTAAGAAATCCCCGCTAAAATTGTGAGAATAACAAAACTTTCCTCGCGGTGTTGACAAACTCGCGGGCGTATGTTACACTTGATTTAAGCAGGCAGGGGACGGCACCCATAGAAAATAACAGCGCCGCTTTGAACTAAATATTCTGTGCAAGGGGGAGATACCCATAGAAAAAAACGTTATTGTTACAGACCTAAATGGCAAACGAGTTGGAGTCACCTACCCGAAAAGGGCGCGGGGACTCGTGAAAAACGGTCGGGCAGAGTATGTCAGCGACTGTGAAATCAGAATAACCGATACTCATAAGCCCGCCGCAGATATTACGGAGGATATAAATATGAGTAAAGTAATAAATTTTGACGCAAGAGATTTTAAGGCAGATAAGTCCTGCGAAACTAATGTAACAGCTAAATTTTTCGTGACAGACAGCGAAGGCAAAAACACCATCGCCTACTCCATAGGAAATTGGGATTGGGACTGGACGCAGATATGCTGCGAAAAAAAGCTTGAGAAAAATACCGACTATGTGTTCAGATTCGTGATAGTCGGCGGATACTGCGATACGGGCAATGAAACTTCCCGCTTTGAGATAGTACCGATGCCTGATGGCAAACTTACCGAAGAAGCTTACGAAAACAGATACACCTACGATCTGGCGCAGAGCAGATATAAGCCCGTTATCAGCAAAAAGACCGATGACGGTATGCTTAGACTGTACGAGATACCTTTCAGCACTTTCGACTGCGAAGATCTCAGATTTGTTTTCATCGCTCAGCACGCTGTTGCAACGCTTTATGCGCCTAAAGAGCTTTCCGCTTACGCAGATCTCGAAGATATGACTTTTGAGCAGGTATGGGCAGAAATAAACGCCAAAAACGAAGAAGCTGAGGAAAATTCTCAGAGCATAATGATGGATCTTACCGGCGCTCACCTCACCCGTTCCGCTCTAAATGAGATACTGACAATATCGCGCTTAAAAAACGATCATAATGTCATGATCGACTTGACGGGTGCTGTTATTTCAGACGATGTATCGGCTGACGAAGAAGCGGCCGAGCCGAACGAGATAGCCGAAATTCCCGAAATAGCTGAGATAGCGGAGATCGACGAGATCTAAATATACTTTACTAATATGATACGAAAAGGGAGACTGCATTTTCCGCAGCCTCCCTTGTTTTTATTTTATAGCCTTGTAGATTATCTCTTTCATCTTGCGCCACGGCCACGAGCCGAAGCCGCCCGCACGCTGTATCATGTAGATGAGCGTTACCTTGTCGGTCGGGTCGTTCGAGTAGTAGCTACCCAGCCAGCCGTCCCAGCCGTAGTCGCCTAAGTTACCCGCGCCCGCCGCTTCGAGGTCGATAACGCAGCGGTTGAGTATGCTGTATCCGCAGCCCCTGCACTGATCCCAGTCGAAAGTTTCCGCCTGCGAGGGGGTGAGGTTATTGTGCGTGATGAGGTCTACCGCTTCTTCGCTGAGTATGCGCTTTCCGCCGTAAACGCCTCTGCTCATCATCATGTCCGCAAACTTTTTATAGTCGTCGATGGTGGATACCAAGCCCGCTCCGCCCGACTCAAAAGCGGGCAGCTCCTTGAAAAATCCGCGCAGACCCAAATGCTGCCAAGGGATAGTTTCAAGCTGCTTGCTCTCCTCGTTATAAATATACATCTCGGAAAATCTGTCCATCTTCTCCTGCGGCACATAGAAATCAGTGTCCACCATGCCGAGCGGCTCGAAGATCTCTTTTTTCAGATATTCGCGGTAGCTCATGCCTGTCAGCACCTCTACCAGCGCGCCCGCAACGTCCGCGCCGATACCGTACATCCACTTCTCGCCCGGCTGATACGCCAGAGGGCTTTTCGCGGCGCGGCGGATAAGCTCCAGCGTGCCTACCCTCTTGCCCGCGTCAGATTCGCGCGCTATCTCGTTATAAACTTCTTCCATCTTCCTGCCCGCAGGATAGCTCTGGTCGGGGTAGCAAAGTCCCGAAGTCATATCCAGCGTTTGGCGAATGGTTATCTCGCTCTCGGCGGGCACTTCCCTGCCGTCGGGCATAAGCACCGTAGGGTGAGCAAATTCGGGTATGTAGTCGCTAAGATTGTCCTCAAGCTTAAAAAGACCCCTATCGTAAAGTATCATGACAGCCGCCGCAGTTATCGGCTTTGTCATGGAATATATCCTATAAATAGTGTCGTCGCGCACGGGTATTCCGCGCTCGCGGTCGGCAATGCCGCTGTTGTGGCGGTATATCTGCTCGCCGTCTTTGAATACAGCTACCGCTCCGCCTACTACCTCGCCGTTTTTCACCTGGCCGTCAAGTATATCCCCAACTTCTTTAAGCATATCTAAGTTCATATCGCAAAACCTCCCATGCACATTATAACACACAGCGCACGAAATGTCAAACAGTTTTGCCGCCGAAAAAATATCGGGCGGCTGAGAGAAAGTCTGAGAAAATAAAAGAATTTTTCACCGCATTTGCAACGCCCGATAAAACGAGTATCGCGGTGATGCGCTCTTTTATTTACAGACTCTCACTCAGCCGCCCGCAGTATTTCGCGCGTCAGCTATTGGCTTCTATAAGCTCCTGCTCGCGGAAAAATAGGGAGATGCACCATATCGCGCTGATCCCTACCAGCACATATATTATCCTGCTCACAACAGCCGCCTGCCCGCCGAAAATAAAGGCTACCAGGTCAAACTGGAAAATGCCTATCAGCCCCCAGTTTATACCGCCGATTATCGTAAGCAGCAGCGCTATCCTATCCAGCATACTTCTACCATTCCTTTCAAAAAAGTCTGCGGCGCTTACCGCCGTTTGTACAATTATTATGCACCAACTTGGTGTGCTATATTCGGCGTTTTCACAAAAATTTTTTTCGCGCCATATACTGCTAATAAAACTTTTTAAAAAACGTTTTTTGACAAGGAGCTTTTTTACATGAACGGACTTTTATACGCGGCGCTGGGCACGGCTTTCACATTTTCGATGACGGCGCTTGGTGCAGCTACGGTTTTTCTATTCGGAAAGCGGGGCATTTCGGCGCGCTTGAACCGCTGCTTTCTCGGCTTTGCGGCGGGCGTGATGATAGCCGCTTCGGTCTGGAGCTTGCTTATCCCCGCGATAGATAAGGCAGAGGAGCTGGGCAAGATAGGGTGGGTGCCCGCCGCCTGCGGCTTTTCGCTCGGCGTGGCATTTCTCATGGCGCTTGATAAGTTGCTGCCCGCCTTTCATCCCGGCGAAGACCGCCCGCGCGGCGTTCGCAAAAGCTTGGGGCACTCCGCCATGCTCGTCTTTGCGATAACGCTGCACAATATCCCTGAGGGCATGGCTGAGGGCGTGGCTTTCGCGCTTGCGGCGCAGAATAATTCCCGCGTGCTGCTCGCCGCCGCAGTTGCCTTAGCCATAGGCATGGGCATACAAAATTTTCCCGAAGGCGCGGCGATCTCGCTGCCGCTGGCGCAGTCGGGCATGAGCCGCAAAAAGGCATTCCTCTGCGGCGCGCTCTCGGGCTTGGTAGAGCCGATATTCGGCATTATCACGGTATTCATGGCGGGCGCTACGGTGCAGCTTTTGCCCTGGCTGCTGAGCTTTGCGGCGGGCGCTATGCTGTATGTGGTGGTGGAAGAGCTTATCCCCGAAGCGAAGCTGAAAGGCTCGCATGCGGGAACTTTCGGCGCTATGGCGGGCTTTTTGATAATGATGATACTTGACGTAGCGCTCGGCTAACGAAAATATACTCACACTTTTTCAAATCTTAACAAAATTTTTTCAGTGCGAAAACGTTTTAGTCAGCTTTCGGGCTATTGCAAAAACGATCACATTGTGATATAATAAAGATGTTCAAATAATCACATGGGATAATCATTATCCGCAAAAGTTCAAAATATCAGTTATGAAAGGAATGTTCAAATCAAAATGAAAAGCAATTTCGTAAAGCGCGGCGCGAGCTCTCTGCTGGCGGCGGCTGTTACCGCAAGCGTATCGGCGGCGCTGCCCGTTACCGCTTCGGCTGAGGTAAGCGGAGATACCAAAACTTTTCTCCAAAACATGGGTGCAGGCTGGATTCTCGGCAACTCGCTCGACTCTGTAGGCACGGGCTTAGGCGCTGAAACATTCTGGGGCAACCCCAAGACCACTAAGGAAATGATCGACGCGGTGCACGACGCGGGCTTTAACACTATAAGAATACCCGTTTCGTGGGGCAAGCATACTTCTGGCAGCGAGTACACCATCGACTCGGCGTGGATGGCGCGCGTAAAGGAAGTAGTAAACTACGCCTACGAGGACGGTATGTACGTTATCCTCAATATCCACCACGACAACTCAAACGCGAAAGACAAGACCATTTATTATTACCCCGACAGCAAGCACAAGGAAGCTTCGCTGAAATTCTTAACATCAGTATGGTCGCAGGTCTCGGAAGAGTTTAAGGACTACAACGACCACCTTATTTTTGAAACGCTCAACGAGCCGCGACTTGTCGGCACAAACGACGAATGGTGGATCGACCCTAATAATCCAAACGCTGCGGCCGCCGACTCGATAGCTACTATCAATACTTTCAATCAGGAGATAGTTGACACTATCCGCGCTTCGGGCGGAAACAACTCGCAGCGCTACATTATGTGCCCCGGCTATGCGGCTTCGCTCAACGGCGCTACCGCTGTAGGCTACAAGCTGCCTGACGATACGGCTGACAACAAGCTGCTCGTTTCGGTGCACGCTTACAATCCTTACAACCTCTGTTTGGGCGACAACAGCAACATCACCAGCCCGACCTACACCCAGTTTGACGACAGCGGCAAGAAAGAGCTTGATAATATTTTCAGCACGCTGAACAACAAGTATATGTCTAAGGGCATAGGCGTAGTCATCGGCGAGATGGGCATTTCTTACAAGAACAACAACGAGGCGCGCGAGCAGTGGGCTTCGTACTACTACGGACTTTCCAAGAAGTATACCATACCCTGCGTGCTTTGGGACAATAACGCAAAGAACGGCTCGCTGAAGAGCGAGAATCACTGGCATTTAAACCGCAAGAACTGCAAGTGGGGCGACCCGAACGTTATTCAGGCTATAATGAACGCTATGGGCGTTACAAACGTTTCCATACCCGCCGACGATGACGTAGTAGAGAAGAAAACTCAGACCATCAGCGGCACAAAGACCTACACCAAGACCTACGGCGACAAAGCTTTCGCGCTAAACGCAAAGACCGTTTCGGGCGGCGGCGCGCTAAGCTACAAGTCCTCTGACGAGAAGGTAGCTACCGTAGACGCTAAGGGCAACGTTACCGTAAAGGGCGTGGGCACGGCTAAGATAACCGTTACCGCAAGCGAAAATGCTACTTACAAGAGCGCGACTATGGAAGTTACCATCAAGGTAAACGCGCAGCAGCTCACAAACGCAGTTATCCAGCCTATCGAAGATCAGGTATACGGCGGCTCGGCTGTACAGCCTAAGGTGACTGTAAAGCAGGGCGCTAAGGTGATCGGCTCTTCAAATTACGACGTTACCTACACCGCCAACAACAAGGTCGGCACGGCTACTGTTACCGTTAAGTTCAAGGGCAACTACAAGGGTCAGACCAGCGCTAATTTCAACATCACGCTAAAGACCCCTGCGGCTGTAAACAAGGTAAGCGCTACCACCGCTAAGACCCACATTTACTGGGAAGCAGTCCCCGGCGCTGACGGCTACAAGGTTTACAGATACAACAGCAAGACCAAAAAGTGGGACACTGCGGCTACCCTGCGCAGCGGCACTGTTTCAGACTACGTTGACAGCAAGCTGAAAACGGGCGAAAAGTACGCTTACAAGGTAAAGGCTTTCGCCAAGAGCGACGGCAAGACCTACTGGAGCGACACTGTAAAGATCTACGCGGCTACAAAGCCCGCTAAGGTCAGCATAAAGAGCGTTTCCGCGAGCAAGACCTCGATCAAGCCCGTATGGAAGAGCACCAAGTGCGACGGCTACGAGGTATATATCCTCAAGGACGGCAAATACACCCTTGCGGGTACGGCTTCCGCTTCCGACACAAGCTTCAAGATCACTGGACTGAAGTCCAAGACCACCTACAAGGTAAAGGTAAGAGCTTACGTTACCGACAAGGCGGGCAGAAGCTACAAGGGCACATTCAGCGCTACTAAGAGCGTTAAAACAAAATAATTTCGCATAAAGCAACAAAGCCTGCGGTACTCAATGAGCCGCAGGCTTTTATTATTTGTAGTGATGTAAAAATTATTCCGCTATTTAACAATGCGCCGCGTATTTTTCCGAGAAACGCTCTATCGGGCGAAGAACAGTAGGGTCGGTCTTTTCGCGGGCGAACTGCAAAAGCTTTTCGGGCACGCCGCCGTAATATATCTCGCCAAAAGCCCCCGCCAGCGCCGCGCTGATATGCGGGTGTGTGCCGAGAGTGCAGGCGCGCTTTACCGCCAGCTCAAAGCTATCAGCCGAAGCGAAAGCCGCAAAGCCCGCGCTTATAACGTCATGCGGGGTGCATTCGGTCGTAATTTTGTCCGCAAGCTCGCCGAGATCACCCTCAAGCGCAAAGCCGCTCAGCTCGGAAGCCGCCGCCGCGAGGTCTTCCTTCTCGCAGCCGTGCCTGAGCAGATACACGCCCGCCGCTGCCGCCTTAGCGCAGTAGCGCGCGGTATCGGAATTAAAAAGATACTTGCAGGCAAGCTCCGCCTGCGCGAAGATAACGCTCGGCTCGTCAAAGGCGTAGGCGCAGGGCAGAGCCGCAACAGCCGCCGCCGCAGTGATATTCACCTCGCGCGTCATGCCCGCCTGCTTCGCCCATGCAAGCTCAACGCCGCCCAGCTTTTCGGTAAAGCGCAGGGCGTATTTTTTGTACTCGCCCGCCACCTCTCGCGCACGGAAAAAGCGCTCTATACGCGTCTGCGCGGGCTTATCGGTATAATAATACAGCTCGCAGAGCGCGGCGGCGAGCAGAGTATTTTGCGTAAAAGCGGCTTCATCGTGGATAAGCTCTACGCGGCGGCTGAAAGTTTTGTGCTCGGCAAAATACGAGCCTGCAACGTCGCCGACAAGCGCACCCAGCATACAAACTCCACCTTTCTCAGTATTTTCAAAAAAGCGGGAAGCACCCTCGCGAACGCTCCCCGCCTAAGATTATTTAGTTTACTTAGCCTTGTTCTCCTTGCTTTCAACAGAAGCGCGGATGAAGTCTTTAAAGAGCTTGTGAGCCTTATTCGGACGCGACTTGAACTCGGGGTGGAACTGTACGCCCACGAACCAGGGGTGAACATCGCGCGGAAGCTCTACGATCTCTACCAGCTTTTCATCAGGCGAAAGACCTGCCAGCACCAGACCGCTCTCGGTAAGCTGCTTGCGGAAAGCGTTGTTGAACTCCCAGCGGTGACGATGGCGCTCATAGATAAGCGGCTCGCCGTATACCTCAGCGGAAATGCTGCCGGGAGTAAGCTTGCAGGGGTACAGACCAAGGCGCATAGTGCCGCCCTTTTCCGTAACGTCCTTCTGATCGTCCATGATGTCGATAACGGGGTAAGGCGTTTCGCCGAACTCGGTGGAGTTAGCGCCCGCAAGACCCGCCGCATGGCGTGCGTACTCGATAACCGACATCTGCATACCAAGACAAATTCCGAACATAGGTATCTTGCTCTCGCGTGCGTAGCGTATAGCCTCGATCATGCCCTCGATACCTCTGTCGCCAAAGCCGCCGGGTACGATTATTCCGTCGCAGCCAACGAGCTTTACAGCCACGTTATCTGCGGTTATGTCCTCAGACTGTATCCAGTTTATATGAACGTTTGCGCTGTTCTCAAAGCCGCCGTGACGCAGAGCCTCGGCTACCGAAAGGTAAGCGTCCTCAAGCTCAACGTACTTGCCTACCAGACCTATGGTAACGTCCTTAGTGCAGCCGTTTACGCGGTCGATCATCTCGAGCCAGTTGGTAAGATCGGGCTTGCGCTTTTCAAGGCCCAAATGGTCGCAGACTACGTCCGCCAGACCCTCTTTTTCCAGCCATATCGGCACTTCGTAAAGCGAGGGAGCGGTGAGGTTTTGTATAACGTCCTCTTTGTGCACGTTGCAGAAAAGGGCTATTTTTTCGGTCATATCGTCGGGGATAGGCATTTCCGAGCGCAGAACGAGGATATTCGGCTGTATGCCCATAGAGAGCAGCTCTTTTACCGAGTGCTGGGTGGGCTTTGATTTCAGCTCTTTAGAGCCGGAGATGTAGGGTACTAAGCAAACGTGGATAAACACGCTGTTGCCCCTGCCCATTTCCTTAGAAGCCTGTCTTATAGCCTCGAGGAAGGGGGTAGACTCAATATCGCCGACAGTGCCGCCGATCTCGGTGATAACTACGTCGGTATTGCTCTGCTTGCCGACGCGGTAAAGCTTATCTTTTATCTCGTTGGTGATGTGGGGGATTATCTGAACGGTAGAGCCGAGGTAATCTCCGCGTCTTTCCTTATTAAGCACGTTCCAGTATATCTTACCGGTGGTAACGTTAGAGTCGATGGAGAGGTTCTCGTCGATAAAGCGCTCGTAGTGACCAAGGTCGAGGTCGGTCTCTGCGCCGTCGTCGGTAACGAAAACTTCGCCGTGCTGGTAGGGCGACATAGTGCCCGGGTCTACGTTGATATAAGGGTCGAATTTCTGGATGGTAACGCTGTAACCGCGGCACTTGAGCAGGCGGCCCAGAGAAGCAGCGGTGATACCTTTTCCAAGTCCTGAAACAACGCCGCCGGTAACAAATACATACTTTGTAGGCATAATTTTTTTGACCTCCGAAATATTATTCAAAATAAAATCATTCATTATATATCATAACAAATTTTTTTGCAAAAGGCAAGGGGTTTGAGAAAATTTCGGCAAATTTTTTTTGGAAAAAGCGATTTTTAAAG
>DBEZOM010000079.1:0-6737 GCA_048252855.1 Ruminococcus sp. | reverse complement strand
CGACCAACCCGCGCAGACTCAGCCGCCGCAGCAAGAACCTCAGCATTCTCAGACGACCACAACAACTTCGTCTAAATCCTCTGAGAGCAAAGCGCCCGTCACCACCAAAAGCGCCGTTACCGACCTCAGCTCGGCGGAAAGTTCCGCAGCTTCGACCTCCGCGGCTTCGTCGTATGCCGATACTTCGAGCGCGGCGCTGCCCATCGCGATAGCGGGCGGCACGGTAGTAGTCGCAGGCGGCGCAGGATTTGCGGTATGGAAGAAAAGGAGGCTTTGAGCTATGGATAAAACTAAGATATGCTCGGCGTTCGCGGCGCTTGTGTTCGCCGTTTCGGCGGGCGGCTGCGTAGACCAGCACCCCGAGGAGAACAGCTCGGCTTCCGAAAATTCGGCAGGCGCGGAGTACAGGCTTGCCGCTACCTCGCCCGCAGTAGCCGATATTTGCGATAAGCTTGAGCTAGACCTCGCGGGCGTTTGCACCTCTTCACTCAGCACTATCCCCGAAAGGTACAAAGACGCCGAAAAGCTCGGCTCTGCTATGTCGCCCGATACCGAGATACTCGCTTCGCTGGACCTCGACTACATACTCAGCCCCTCGAGCCTTGAAAGCGACCTTCAGCCCAAATACGCGGCTATAAAAACCAAGTCGATATTCCTCAACCTCAAAAGCGTGGAGGGTATGTACAAGTCCATCGAGGAACTGGGCGAGATGTTCGGCAGGCAGCAGCAGGCGCAGAAGCTTGTTGACGAGTACACCGACTTCATGGACGAGTACAAGACCAAAAACGAGGGCAAGGATAGCCCGAAAGTGCTCGTGCTGATGGGTCTGCCGGGTTCGTACATCGTCGCGACCGATAACAGCTACGTCGGCAGCCTTGTGAAGCTCGCGGGCGGCACTAACGTTTACGGCGACGGCGGCGGACAGGAATTTCTCAACGCCAATACCGAGGATATGGAAACCAAAGACCCCGACATAATAGTACGCTGCGCACACGCTCTGCCCGATGAAGTAGTTGATATGTTCAACGAGGAATTTCAGACCAACGATATTTGGAAGCACTTCCGCGCGGTGGAAGAGGGCAGGGTATACGACCTCTCTTACGAATATTTCGGCATGAGCGCGGGCTTTGATTACCCGCAGGCACTCGAAGAGCTTCAGCCGATACTGTATGGTGAAGAATGATGATAAGCAAGAAAAAGATAATAATTTCCTACCTGCTGACGGCGGCGCTGCTTTTCGCGCTGTTTCTCGTAGCGGTAAATACCGGCAGCCTTAAAGTCACGCCGAAAGAGCTTTTCGACGGGCTTTTCGTAAAGTACAATAAGACAGTCGCGACCATTTACGACCTGCGCTTCCCGCGGATTTTTATCGCGATGATAGGCGGCGCGGCTATGGCGGTGTCGGGCGTGCTTTTGCAGGCGGTAATGAAAAACCCCCTCGCCGACCCGGGAATAATCGGCATAAGCTCGGGCGCAAGCTTCACGGCGGTGCTGATAACGGCGTTTTTCCCCGCGCTGTATTTTTTCACCCCGCTGTTCGCATTTATCGGCGGCGTGGCGGCGTGCCTGCTGGTCTATTCTCTCTCGTGGCGCGGCGGACTCAGCCCGCTTCGGATAATACTCGTCGGCGTGGCGGTGAACGCTATGTTCACGGGTCTGATGTCTGCCTTCAACAGCGGTACTGGCTCTAACTACTCGGGCGCGGCGAGCATTGTGAACGCCAACATCACCATGAAAACTTGGGACGATTTCCGCACGCTGGCGGTGTACTCGGCGGTGGGGCTTGTGCTCTCGCTGCTGGTCTGCTCAAAGTGCAATCTGCTGGCGCTGGAGGATAAAACGGCGCGCTCGCTGGGCGTGAACGTAAACGGCGCTAGGCTGCTCATCTCCGCGATAGCCGTGCTGCTAGCCTCCATCTCTACGGCGGTGATAGGCCCTATCAGCTTTCTCGGGCTGATAGTTCCGCATATCGCAAGACTGCTGGTAGGCTCTGACCACAAGCGGCTGATACCTTACTCGATGATACTCGGCGCGCTGGTATTTCTGCTCGCCGATACGATTGGCAGAACTATCGCTTCGCCATACGAGATCTCGGCAAGCGTGATAATGTCAGTTATCGGCGGGCCTTTCTTCATCATACTGCTAAGGAGGTCGGACAAGCGAAATGGATAATGTTTTTGATATAAAGAGTCTGACCTTTTCTTACGGCAGCAATCAGGTGATAAAGGAGCTTGACCTCTCGCTGAAACAGGGCAAAGTTACCACCCTCATCGGCGCGAACGGCTGCGGAAAATCTACGCTTTTCAACCTCATCACAAAAAATCTAAAACCGCAGGGCGGCAGCATAATGCTCGGCGGCAAAGACGTTTCGCAGATAAAGCTGAAAGATCTCGCAAGGCAGGTCGCGATAGTTCACCAGTACAACACCGCCCCTGCGGATATATCGGTGGAAAAGCTTGTCGCTTTCGGCAGAACGCCCTACCACGGCTTCGGCAGTATAGCAAATTCCGAGGAGGACGAGCAGAAAATAAAGCGCGCGCTGGAGATAACCAATACCGAAAAGCTGAAAGACAAGGCGGTAGCCCGGCTCTCGGGCGGACAAAAGCAGCGCGTATGGATAGCAATGGCGCTCGCGCAGGATACGAAAATACTTTTCCTCGACGAGCCTACCACCTATCTCGACATACGCTACCAACTCCAGATCTTGAAGCTTGTACGCAGGCTGAACGAGGAGTACGGCATGACGGTGGTAATGGTACTGCACGACATAAACCAGTCGCTCTACTACTCCGACGAGATAGTCGCGATGAAAGACGGCAGGATAACCGCGCATGGCAAGCCCGAGGAGATAATAACCTCCTCGCTGATAAAAGAGGTGTATGACGTAGAGCTGGGCATATCCGCGGTAAACGGCAAGCCGTTCGTGCTGCCGATATGATCTATAGAGGAGAAAATGAATGATAAAAAAACGATTGATAGCCGAGCTTGGCGAAAGCAGAAAATACATCGCCGGCAACGTGGCTGTGCAGTGGGTGGGTATGCTCTCAAACGCTGTGATGATATTTTCGCTCGGCGCGCTGCTTGAAAAGCTTGTGGAAAAAAGCTCGGCGAGTATCGCGCCCGCTGTTACAGCCGCGCTGGTATCGCTCGCGGTGCGGGCGGTCTGTTCTTTTTTGCAGGAGCGTTTCAGCTATCTGGCTTCAAAGTCGGTGAAAAAGCGCCTGCGCGAGATGATATTCTCAAAACTTCTGCGGCTGGGCAGCGGCTACCGCGAAAAAGTTTCCACGTCAGAGGTCGTGCAGGTATCGGTAGAGGGCGTAGATCAGCTTGAAACATATTTCGGGCAATATCTGCCGCAGTTTTTCTACGCCATGCTCGCGCCCGTCACGCTTTTTATCATGCTCTCGTTCGTCAGCTTAAAGTCGGCGGCAGTCCTGCTGATATGCGTGCCGCTGATACCCGCCGCGATAGTTGCGGTGCAGAAGATCGCGAAAAAGCTGCTCAATAAATACTGGGGGCAGTACACAAAGCTCGGCGATACTTTTTTGGAAAACTTGCAGGGCTTGACCACGCTGAAAATTTATCAGGCTGACGAGTACAAAAATCAGCAGATGAACGAAGAGAGCGAAAAGTTCAGAAAGATAACCATGAAAGTGCTGACCATGCAGCTAAACTCCGTCACCGTGATGGATCTCATCGCGTACGGCGGCGCGGCGCTGGGCGTTATACTCGCGGCGAGGCAGTACAGGCAGGGCGTTATAGGGCTGGCGGGCTGCTTTTCGATAATCATGCTCTCGGCGGATTTCTTCATACCAATGCGCAGGCTGGGCAGCTTTTTCCACGTTGCGATGAACGGCATGGCGGCGAGCGACAAAATGTTCGCGATACTCGACCTGCCCGAGCCGGAAAAGAAGTCGGGCAGGGTGGATAGGGCTAACTGCAACATAAAATGCAGGTCGCTGAGCTTTTCCTACACCCCCGAAAGGGAAGTGCTGCACGGCGCGGATATGGAGTTCAAGTCGGGCAGCCTTACCGCGATATGCGGCGCTTCGGGCTGCGGAAAATCTACCATCGCGGCGGTGCTCATGGGCAGGAACAAGGGCTACAAAGGCTCGGTCGCGATAGGCGGTACTGAGCTTCACGATATTTCCGAAGAGAGCCTTATGCGAAACATTACCTACATTTCCCATAGCAGCGTGCTTTTTAAGGGCACGGTGAGGGAAAACCTGCTGATGGGCAAGCCCGAAGCGGCGGAGGAAGAGCTTTGGGCGGTGCTGGAAAAGACCCGCCTTGCCGACTTTTTGCGCGCGGAAAACGGGCTGGATACCCGCCTTGCGGAAAACGCGGCGAACCTCTCGGGCGGTCAGAAGCAAAGGCTCGCGCTCGCGAGGGCGCTTCTGCACGACTCGGCGGCGTACATTTTTGACGAAGCCACCAGCAACATCGACGCCGAGAGCGAGAACGACATAATGGAGCAGATATACGAGCTTGCGAAGACCCGCACCGTTATAGTAATATCTCATAGGCTCGCCAACACGGCGGGCGCGGATATGATATACGCTATGGAAAACGGCGAGGTAAAAGAGCGCGGCACTCACGAAGAGCTGCTGAGCAAAAGCGGGCTTTACGCGGGGCTTTGGAACGCTCAGCAGAGCCTTGAAGCGATAAGAGGGGAGGGCGAAGCCGAATGAAACGCAGCAATTTATCCGTAATGCTCAGGCTGATAAAGCTTGTAAAACCGCTCGCGGGCTACATGACGGCGGCGGTGGCGATGGGCGTAGCGGGATTTTTGTGCGCGCAGTTCATCACCATACTCGGCGGGTACGCGATGCTCGGCGTGCTGAAAATACACACGGGGCTGACCCTCTCGGCGATATTCGCGCTTGTACTGGTGCTCGCGGTGCTGAGGGCGGCGCTGAAATACGGCGAGCAGTCCTGCAACCACTTTATAGCTTTCAAACTGCTCGCGATAATCAGAGATCACGTTTTTAAAGCGTTGCGCAGGCTATGCCCCGCTAAGCTCGAGGGCAGGGACAAGGGCGACCTCATCTCGATAATCACATCAGACATCGAGCTGCTCGAGGTCTTTTACGCGCACACCATCTCGCCCGTATGCATAGCTTTCATCATGTCGGTGATAATGAGCGTTTTCATCGGCAGTTACAGCGCCCTGCTCGGCGTTATCGCGGCGGCGGCGTACATAGCTGTCGGCGTTTTTGTGCCCGTGATGATCTCGAAAAAAAGCGGCAGCTTGGGTCAGGAATTTCGCGCGCAGTCGGGTCAGCTTTCGGGATATGTGCTCGAGAGCCTGCGCGGTCTGGACGAAGAGATACAGTATTGCTGCGGCGAAAAGCGGCTCGATGAGCTGAAAGCGCGCACCGATAAGCTTTCGCAAAAGCAGGAGAAAATGAGCGTGAACGTCGGCTTCAACTCGGCGATAACAAATTCCGTTATCCTCATTTTTGACGTAATAATGCTGGCGGTATCGGTTAGCCTTTACCGCGGCGGCGCTTTCGGGATAGAGGGCGTTTTGATACCGCTCATCGCGCTGATGTCGAGCTTTGGGCCGGTAGTGGCGCTTGCAAATCTAGGCACTACCCTGCAAAACACGCTCGCTTCGGGCGGCAGAGTGCTGGACATTCTCGACGAAAGCCCCGTTACGGAAGAGATAACGGGCGGCGCGGACATTGCTTTCAGCGGTGCGGCGGCGGAAAACGTGACATTCTCATACGGCGAGGAAAAGATACTCGACGGGCTGAGCCTAGACGTAAAATGCGGCGGGATAACGGGCATTATCGGCAGAAGCGGCTCGGGAAAATCCACACTGCTGAAACTTTTCATGCGCTTTTGGAAAACCGACGGCGGCAGGATAGCTATCTCGGGCGAGAACATCGACGGCATAAACACCGCGAGCCTGCGCGCCGCCGAGAGCTTTGTAACGCAGGAAACGCAGCTTTTTCACGACAGCATAGAGAACAACATACGCATAGCGAAGCTTGACGCGACGCGCGAGGAGATAATCGCCGCCTGCAAAAAAGCCTCGGTGCACGACTTTATCATGACGCTGCCGCAAGGCTACGATACCGACGTAGGCGAGCTGGGCAGTGCGCTTTCGGGCGGTGAAAAGCAGCGTATCGGCTTGGCGAGGGCGTTTTTGCACGACGCGCCTTTCACGCTTTTGGACGAGCCGACGAGCAACCTCGACAGCCTGAACGAAGCTGTGATACTGAAAGCCCTGCGCGACGAGAGTGCGGGAAGAACGGTAGCGCTGGTATCGCACCGCAAGTCAACGATGTGCATATGCGACAAGGTATATTCGGTAGAAAATGGCAGGTTGAGCTGATGAAAATTGGGAAAATAATACTGATAGCGCTGGGGTGCATATGTCTGGCGCTCGGCACGGTGGGCATTGTGCTGCCGATACTGCCGACGGTGCCGTTTTACATGGCGACGGCGTTTTGCTTCGCGAAAAGTTCGGAGCGTCTGCACTGCTGGTTCGTATCGAGCAGCGTTTACAAAAAGCACCTGCAGTCGTTCGTCGAAAAGCGCGGAATGCTGCTGAAAACGAAGCTGACTATACTGATAACGGTAACGCTGCTGATGTGCTTCGGCTTCGCGATGATGGGCCGCGTGCCGGCAGGCAGGGTGATACTGGTATGCGTTTGGGTATTTCACATTATTTATTTTTGTTTCGGGGTCAAGACTATTAAGGGGGAGGAGCAAGCCCGATAATCTGA
>DBEZOM010000078.1:0-11247 GCA_048252855.1 Ruminococcus sp. | reverse complement strand
TGTCCCCAGCTGGGGCGCTCTTTTTTGTATGAATCCCAATTTATCTCGTCATAGACCTCGTAACCGTGGTAAAACTCCCAATCCTTGCCTATATCCATAACGCACTGCCCGATGATCTTGCTGTCCGGCTCCGCTTTCCACTGTATCACCATACGCTCACCGCCATAACCGGCTGTACCCGATTGCATGATGATGAAATAACCCGCCGAGTCCAGCTTTGAAAGTGCCTGCGCTATCTTTTTTGCGCCGCCCTCCTGTATGCTCTCGGGGTCGCTCACGTTGTATGTAAAATCGGTCTTTACAGCATAGCTTTCTTTCACGTCGATAATCGCCCCACCGCCGCTGTATGTGCCGTCGCCCGACGTATATCCATACATAATATCATACGCAGACATTCCGTTGTACATAGCGTCGGTAAGCAGGTCGCTCAAACTTACCGCCGCGACCTTTGCCATTGAGTTTGCGGCTTTCAGCTTGCTCTTTTTCTGATAATTCATCGTGCTGGGTATGAGTATCGCCGCAATTATCGCAACTATCGCGATGACCACCGCGGCAATTATCACGCTCTTTTTCATCTTCGGAGATCTGCTTATCGCGGCGGACGAATTAAACGCGGGCTTTGGATATTCCTGCGGCTGTTTATGCGGCGTGTCGCTCAGCATACGCAGGTCTGCCCCGCACTTATTGCAAAACTTCGCCACGTCGGGCAGCTGCGCTCCGCACTTCGGACAAAACATTTATCATCACTCCGTTCAGTTTAATATCCCTGTATCGCGCTCGCTATGCTGTAATATGTGTAAGTTTCGCCCTCGAGCGCCCATTTTGCGGACGACTGGTCGAAAGCCGCCGCGAGCTTCTTTTCGTACGCTCCCCTAGGCACTTGCGCGTCGTTTATGTAGTATTCGTAATAGTCCTGCACATCGCCCGTGCCGGAATACGCATCATATGGCAGATAATATTTTCCGCTGAATTTCAGCTTAGGCTTGCCGCCGCTTATTGTGTAAACATCATCGGTAAAAGAATCCATATGTCCACTGCTGTACTTGAATATTCCGCCTGCTTCAATATAGTAAACGCTCGAGCTGTTACCGCCATATATCTCTGAAACCTCGCCGTCGGCATAGGTCAGCAGACCAGAACCGCCCGCGCCAGAACCGGAATCAAAAAAGATCTCGGGCACATCGTCGCCGTCAATATCAATTATCGCGAACTGCGAAGCCTCAAAGAACATAGAAGAATCGCTGAAATTTTCGGCTATCGTATTATCTATGTAGTCGATATACGCCTGCTTCCACGCGCCGCTGTCGGCGGGCTTGCTGGCTATAGTGAAATCTTGAGAAGCTTCATCATACTCGAGGTCAACTCGCGCTCTGTCATGCGCCCACGAGCCTTCTTCACGCGTAAACGCACCGTCCTCATCGGCATAGAAGCCGAAAAGCTCCTCGCTTTTTGAAAGCGCAAGCTCAAAAGGTTTGCCGTCTTTAAAAGAAAATACCGACGATACCGCACCTGAACCGCCGCAGTTAGTATCGACTGAAAAATACTTTTTGCCGCCGTATTCCACCAGCGAATCAAAAGCTACGTTGTAATTCGTGCCCCAAAAGCTGTCGCGCATAAGCGTTACATTTCCCTCGCTGTCTACTCCGTACACCGCAGTTATCTTATTTTCATCCTTGCCGATAAGCCCAAAAGCCTCCTTAGTACCATCGCCGTCGTAATCGTCATAGTACCACTTGCTCGCCGCCGCGCCCGCTTCGGCTTCCAGTTTTTCTTTCAGCTCGTCCTCGGAAAGGGCGGGGGACTGCTCTTTCAGCCCCAGCGCTTCGTCAAGCTTATCCTTAGCCGCATCGGAAGACTCGGATTGCTGAGTCTGAGCCGACTGCTGAGAGCCGTTCTGCGCAGTTGTCGCCGCAGTTTCGCGCGAGCGGTTGTCGCCGCTTTCGGTACTGCCGCAGGCGGAGAGGGAGAGGGTTAGCGAAAGCGCGCAGATAAAAGATACAAGTTTCTTGCTATTCATTTTGCAAACCTCCGTCATCAATAATTCGGCTCATGATACTCGCCAAAGCTAAGCCCGCCGCCGTTATACGCTTCTGACGTTATCGCATCAGGGTACTGACCGAAAAGGTCGCCCGAAGGGTCGCTCGTCCACTGCACCGCAAATCCGTCGCTGCCGTTGAGCTGTACCCTCAGCACTATAAAATATCCCGCATCGTCGCCGTTGTCGCAAAGCGCCTGAGCTATCTTTTTCGCACCGCCCTCGCTGATACTTTCGGGGTCGCTCGCGTTATACACCTTGTCGGGCGTTACCTGCCAGCTTTCATCGCAGCTGCCCGAAAATACGCTGTCCATCGGGTAACCGCAAGTTTCGGCGTCCGCCAAATTCTCAGCCAAAGCAACGTACGCGGTCTTGCTGTTGCTGTTAGCGGTTTTCAGCCGCGATTTTTTATCGTACTCCGTATCTCCCGAACCCTCGTCAGACGATACGCCGTTCTGTTCATCGAAATAGCTGTCGCCCTCCTGCATATCGGCAGCCGATAACGTGTCAGTGCCAATAAAATATGTGACAAGACCGCCGTCAGTATTATTTACTGCAAATCCCAAGCATAAATGACCTTCATTATTTTCGCAGTCAAGCACTATCATCAGTGAAGCTTCTGATCTATCCTCCTGCAAATATACTTTCATTATACCGTTGGTTTCCAGAAGTTCGCTTGTTATGTGCGCGCTTTCAAATTCATCGCGACAACTGTCAAAATCGCTCTGAATATCGCTTTCAGTAACATCTTCTTCGAGCTCCTTCGCCAGATCAGCGTTCATAGCCTCTTTGTAAGCTTCGTAATCATCTGCCGCCACCGCTTTTGCAAGCTTCATGCAGCTCTTGACATATTCGTCAACATGCTTATTATCAGTATTCACGCCGTCCTCAAAGATAGTTTTCAGCTCATAATCAAGAGTAACGCTATCGTCGCTTCCCCCCGCAAAGTCAGTAAGCTTGTCGATAGCCTTCGCCTTTTCGCCCGAGGACTCCGCACTGCTCTTGCTGTGATCTCTGTTTTTGCTTGTGTTTCTGCTTCCCGAATCGCTGCTTCCGCACCCTACCATACTGATCGCGATGACCACCGCGCATACCGCCGCTGTTAATTTTTTCATAGTTTTTACCTCCGTTGTACCAGTATATTTGCATTTGTTTGCGTGCAAGATAATTATAGCAAAGGTGTCCGCCGATTACCTCGCGGGTATCGAAACTCACCACGGCTGACAGCCCCTACCCCTTTTTATTCTACCATTTTTCGACACGCCTTTCAATAATTACAGCGAAACTTGCACTTTTACGGCGAAATTGACACATATCAAATATTTCGTTAATACTTTTACTCTTATAATTTCCAATCTTCTCAATTCTCCCCTCACAAAATTCTTAAATTCTCCTTATTTCCATTGACACCGCCGCTTTAAAATGTTATAATTTATTCATAAAGCAATAGCTGGATCAAACGTTACTGATATAAGATATAAGGAGATATGTGTTATGAAAAAATTATTGGCTGCGGCGCTTGCCGTTACCCTTACTTTCGGCTCTTCCGCCGCCGTTTTCGCTGAGCCTGCGGCTACGCCCGACCTGCTCGACGCTTACGAGGATCAGTTTGCTGACAGCGCGGACGAAAGCTCGCTCGCGGACGATTCTTCCGCTGCTGCGGATACTGAGGATACCGACTCCGCCGAGGATACCTCGTCCGAAGCTGCCGAGGACAGCGCGGCTGATACTCAGTCTGCCGAAGACAGCGCCGCCGACGTGAACACCGCCGACATCACCGCTGAGGCAAGCGTGCCTAAGGGGCTGAAATACGAAGCCGACGACGACGGAAATATCACCATTACAGGCTTTAAGAGCAAGGCTAAGTCGCTCACCATTCCCGCTGAGATAGATGGCAAGCCCGTTACCGCTATCGGCGAGGCAGCTTTTCAGGAAAACACCACCCTCGAGAAAGTAGTTATCCCCGAGGGCGTTGAGAGCATCGGCGCTACGGCTTTCTACGCCTGCGAAAATCTCAGCGATATTACTATACCCTCTACCGTGCAGGATTTCGGCATGATGGCTTTTGCAGATACCGCTTGGCTGAACGATAAGGTCGCCGAGAACCCCTACGTTGTTGTAAACGACGTTCTCATAAGCGGAAACTACGTTGTAGGCACGGCTGTTGTTCCCGATGGCGTAAAGCGCATAGGCAGCGGCGCTTTCATGGGCGCGATGATCTTCAGCGTCAAGATACCCGAAAGCGTTACGCAGATAGACGCGGGCGCTTTCATGCTCTGCATGGGGCTTTACCGCATAACCATACCCGCATCTGTCGAAAGCATCGGCGACGCGGCTTTCTCGATGTGCTTCTCGCTAGAAAGCGTTGACATCAAGCCCGGCGTAAAGACCATTGGCGGAGCGGCTTTCGTCGCGACCTCGCTCAAGACTGTAAAGATACCCGAAAGCGTAGAGAGCATCGGCGACTCCGCGTTCTCGCTCTGCAATTCGCTCAAGACGGTCATAATCTCTAAGAGCGTAAAGACCATAGGCACGGAAGCTTTCGCCAAATCGCCCGTAAAGAACATTTGGTACACCGGCAGCGCCGACGATTGGAGCGCCATAGAGGGCGATTTCAGAAAAGACGTAAAGTCTGCCAAAATGCACTACAATAAGCCCGAGAGCCTGCGCCTTATCTCCGAAGCGCGCATAAAGCTTTCGAGCAGCAAGTACGTTTACGACGGCAAGGCTAAGACCCCCGAAGTCAGCGCATACCTCGGCGGCAAAAAGCTCACCCCGAATAAGGACTTCACCGTATCTTACTCCAATAACAAGAATATCGGCATGGCTACCGTTACCGTAAAGGGCTGCGGCGAATACAGCGGAAGCTTCAACAAAACTTTCAAAATATCCACCGCGAAGCAGAAGATAACTAAGATAAAGGCGGCTAAGGGCGGCTTTACCGCGAAGTGGAAAAAGCAGAGCAGGGCTGACGGCTACCAGCTCAAATACGCCAACAATTCCGACTTTGAAAACGGCAAGTCGAAGTATGTAAAGACCAACGCCACCACCTCGCTGAGCGTCAGCAAGCTGAAGTCGGGCAAGACATATTTCGTAAAAGTACGCAGCTACACCACCGTAGGCGGCAAGAAGATCTACGGCGACTGGTCTGACGTAAAGGTCATCACCACAAAGTAATTTGCAAATCATACGATCGCATATCGCAAAAAAGACCTGCGTTTTCCGTAAGCGCGGGTCTTTATAATTTATAAATGTTAATATTTCGGCAAAGTACACGCACTTGAAATGCGCGCGCGGAAGTATTATAATGTAGTATCATACTGCAAAAATTTGGAGGAATGTTTTTATGGGAATGTGGGCTGTTATCTTCGCGCTTACTTTCGTCTGCGCGGCGGCGGCTTTTTTATATCTCGTACACTGCACCGCGCGGCTGGGCTTTGTGAAAAAGCTGGCGCGCGGCAAGCGCAAGGCTGAGCTTGGCATAGGCGCAGGCGTTATCATCGCGATCACCGCCCTGCTTTGGCTGGCGTGGGGCTCTGTAAACGCGATAGTCTGCATGATACATCTGGTGGCGTTTAAGCTGATAGCGGACGGCGTATGCCTTATCATAAAAAAGGCGCGCAAAAAGCCCTTAAAGCGCGACTGGGCGCAGATAGTCGCTCTGCCGATAACGGCGGTATACCTCGGCGCGGGCTGGGCGCTGGCGCACCACGTTTGGCGCACCGATTACGCTATAAAGACCGAAAAGCAGGTGGGCGATATACGGGTAGTGCAGGTATCCGACTCGCACGTCGGCGCTACTTTTGACGGCGAGGGCTTCGCGAAGCACATGGAGGACATAGCCGCCCTTTCGCCCGACGTTGTGCTCGTAACGGGCGATTTCGTTGACGACGACACCTCGCTTGAAGATATGCAGACCTCCTGCAAGGCGCTGGGCGAGCTGAAAAAGAGCACGAAGTACGGCGTGTACTTCGCCTACGGCAACCACGATAAAGGCTACTACGCATCTCAGCGCGGCTACACGGGCGAAGACCTAGCGCGCGAGCTTGAAGCGAACGGCGTAAAGGTTTTGGAGGACGAAAGCGTGCTCATCGACGGCAGATTTTACATAATCGGCAGGCAAGACCGCTCGGTAGAAAACGAGCAGGGCGGCAGCCGCGCGGATATGGCGGCGCTTATGAGCGGGCTTGACGCGGAGAAATTCAGCATAGTTATGGATCATCAGCCCTGCGACTACGAAGCGCAGCAGCAGGCGGGCGCGGACTTGGTGCTTTCGGGCCACACCCACGGCGGTCAGCTTATCCCCATAAACTGGATGAACAAACTAGTCAGCGAGAACGAGCGGGTGTACGGCAGCGAAAAGCGCGGCGACACCGAATTTATAGTAAGCTCGGGCATATCCGACTGGGCGATGAAGTTCAAGACCGGCTGCCATTCGGAATACGTCGTTATCGACATAAGCGGAAAGTGATGATTTGATACTGATATTAAGAAACGGGAGAAAGCTGAAATATGCTTCCTCCCGTTTTTGGTGTTTATTTTATAAATTCCGCCGCCGCGCAGGTTATGTTGTCTATGCCGCCGTGCGCCAGCGCGCTTTTTACAAGCTCTTTCGCGCAGCCGAGCGTTTCGCCAGACATTATCCGCGCTATCTCCTCCCGCGGGCACATATCGTAAAGGCCGTCGCTGCAAAGCAGCAGCTTCATGCCGCGCTCCAGCTGTATCGGCTCGTAAGTCTGCGCCGTAAGCCCTCTGCCGTCTACGTCTACGCCTAAAAATAGCGTAAGCTTGTGGCTGTCGGGGCTGTTTTCCGCCTCCTCTAGCGTGTAGATGTTCGCCATATACTTGCGCATGGCAAGCGTGTGGTCAAAGCTTATTTGGTCGATGTTCCCGCACGCGCAGATGTATATCCTGCTGTCGCCGAGCGAAAATGGGTAAGCCACCCCGTCGCGGATATACACAAGCGCAAAGGTAGTGCCGCCGCGGTGAGAGCCGCTGTTTCCAAGCAGGCGGCATATCTCGCCGTTCACCTCCGCGACGTACTCGTTCACCGCGTCCTCGAGCCTTTCGGCGGGCAGGGTGTTTAGCTTTTCAAATAGCGCCGCGCTGTGCACCGCCGCCGTTTCAGCCGCAAGGTCGCCGCAGGCCTCGCCGCCCATGCCGTCGCAGACCTCGAGCATAAAAGCCCCGCCCATCATCTGCTCGCGGTAGGTAAGCGCGCTCTTCTCACGCCGCCTGCGGTAGCCGTTCAGCGAAAAGCTGTCCTCGTTCACCTCGCGCACAAGCCCGCTGTGGGTGCTTATGCTAATATCAAAGGTCATATTCGGCATGGCGAACGCCCGCTGTGTCTTTATTTTCAGTTCGTCTTTCTTCACTTTCATCTTGCCTACCCCCTGCGCAAGTTAGGAGTCATGGTTTCTTATTTTCAGACTGAGTATGCTGACAACGTAGCAGACGGCGCTTATCAGCGCGCACATCCCCCACGCGCTCATCAGGTTGCGCGTAGTGTGGTCGTAGCAATCCTCAGTTTCAAGCTTCACCACCTGCGGGAACACCTCGCTGAGTTTCAGCGGAAAAGCGTCGCTGTTTAGGTCGGCGGTGCTGCCGAAAGCGCTCATGCCCCACTTGCTGAAAGTTATGTAAGAGATCTTCTCGCTCCAGCCCGTGAGGTCGAAAAGCACGCCGCTCATTATTAGCTGTAATATCAGCACGAAGGGCATTATCGTCATGGCGGTGGTGGGCGTGCCCGCTATCGAGCTTATCATTATGCCCATTATATCCGCGCCGAAGGTGATAAGCAGTATCGTTATAAAATACTCCGCTATCGCGGGCATGATTATGCCGTCGCTGTTAAAGTCGATAAAAGCCACGCATACCGCCGTCATTATCACCGACTGTATCAGGCAGATGATGAACTGCCAAAGCACGTTCGCCGTGACGTAAGCCGAGATCTTCATGCCAGAGCGGTACTCGGCGCGTATTATCTCGTGCTCTTTGCAGATATTCTGTATAGAGTTGAATATGCCTATCCATATCCCCGCCGAGGCTATCGAGAAAAAGCCCGATTTCGTAGCCTCGTAGGTGGTGAACATATCTTTGCCGACCACCAGCGCCACTATCAGCGAGATTATCGCCGCGAACACTACGAATTTCCAAAACTTCTCTTTCAGCGCTATTCGCCGTATCTTTTTGAAGTATATCGAGGTCTGCGCCGCGAATGATGCGTTATCCAATGTTCCTGCCCCCAGTCAGCATTTTGTATTTGCGGATGTATTCATCCGCCCTGCCCTTGCCGCCCTCGGCAGGCGGGTTTATCTCTATCATAATGTCCTGCAATCTGCTCACGCCGAAAAACGCCAGCGCGTTTTCCACGCTTCCGTAAAAGGCTAAATGTCCCGCGCGGTCTACCGAGTTTCGCGCCAGCACTATCACTTTGGTGAAAAGGCTCTTTTTCACGCCGTCTATCACCTGCACCGCGTCGTCCGGCTCGTGGGTTATCACCATTACTATCTTGTTTTCCTGCGATATTTCTTTCAGTATCTCCATCTGCTGAGTGCGCGAAGCCGCGTCCAGTCCCGAGTCGGGCTCGTCGCAGATGAATACTTTTTGAAAGCCGACCAGCTGGTTCGCCACCGCCGCCTTTTTCTGCTGACCGCCGCTTAGCTGACCTATCAGCTTGTTTTGGTGCTCTTTTATGCCGACGTGCTCGAGTATATTATCCACCCTCTGCTCGCGCTCCTGCTTAGTGCAGCTTCCGAGCTTTATGCCCGCCGTGTCCATAAGCGTGTTGCGAACGGTGTCGTTTTTGCGCAGGGTGAGGAACTGCGGCACCATTCCTATCTGCGATTTCATGTTCTTGAAATTCTTGTATAGATCCTGCCCGTTTAGTATTATCCTGCCCTCAGCCTTGCTCTCGCCCAATATCGCGCGGATAAGCGTGGTCTTGCCCGCGCCCGAGCCGCCGAGTATAAGCACAAAATCGCCGTTTTCAAATTCGGCGCGTATGTCTTTCAGCAGGGTCTTTCTGCCGAAGTCTACTTTCTTCGCGCGTATATCCACCATCAGCGCCGAGCGCTCTTTTCCGCCGCCGTTATTGTAAAAAAGCCTGCCGTGGGTCATTACGAGCGTGGTGTTCGCTATGCGTATAACGTCGTTGTCGAAAAGGCGCGTCTGTCGCGAGATCTCTTCGCCGTTCACGCCCACGCCGTTGGTGCTGCCGTTATCCTCTATATACCAGCAGCCGCCGTCGTTCAGCATCATAGCGTGGCAGCGCGAAGCCATAAGGTCGCCCAGCCGCAGGGTGCAGTTTTCGCCCCTGCCGATGCTCAGCGCGTCCATGCGGCTAATATCCAGCATGCTCCACTTCTCGTTCATATCAAAGCTCGTGCTGAATACCATAAGCACCGCGTCGGGGTGCGGCGAATGGAGCTCGGCGTGGTCTATGCGGATAATATCGCCGTCTGAAAGGCGGTAAGCGCGCGAGCCGCGGTCGTTGTATGGCGCTAGGCGCTCGCCGTTTATGTATGTGCCGTTGTAGCTGTTGTTGTCGATATAGTAATACGCGCCGTCAGAGTCGTCGAATATAAATTCGCCGTGGCGGCGGCTGACTATCTGCGAGAGCAGGCGTATATCGCAGTCTGCCTGCGGATAATCGCGCCCCAGCGTTTTATCCCCCGTAAGGGTGACAACCGTGGGCTTGCAGAGCTTATCTATTATCAGCAGCGAAGCCGTCTTCGCGGGCTTCGGTTTGTAGTAAATAGTACGGTTCGTATCCATCTTCTCCATCTTCAAAGCTTCCCTCATTTATATCGTATGTGTATTCGTACAGCTTAGCCTGCGCGCCGCTCTCGCCGTCCTCCATATTCAGCACATATAGCACCAGCAGCACCGTTATCGCCACCGTGAATATCGTGATTATTACAGACATCACGGCGAAAGGGCTGCGCTTTTGCTTTTTCGGCGCGGGTGCGGGGGCTGGGCGGTATGTTCCGCGCGGCGGGTATGTGCCGTACTGCCCGTTCGGGCGATATGAGCCGTATGAGCCGTACTGCCGCGGCGCGGGCCTTTGCCCCGTGGGATAACGTCCGCCGTGGTTAGAATTATTCGCATTGCCGGGGCGATACTGCGGCGGGCGCTGCTGAGGTCTTGCAGGCGGGCGGCGGTTTATCACGGGCGAAACGCTCTGCGGACGGCTTTTCTGCTGCGCCCTCTGCGGCTCTTCGCCCTCGCCCGCGTAAACGGTAGCGTATGCGTCCTTAGCGGCGGGCTTCGGCGCTATCTTAGGCTGATACCGGCTCTCGAACTTGCCGTTTTTAAACGCTTCTATTATCTCGCCCGCGTCCTGAAAGCGGTCTTCGGGGCGGTAGGCGCAGCATTTCATAACTATCTCTTTCAGCAGCGCCGAGCCGTTTTTCGGCGGGGGAAATTCCTTTCCGTTCAGCCGCGCGAATATAGCGTCGTTCACCTGATTTTCCGTAAAGCTGCCCTCGGTAAGCGGCAGCATATTGTCATTCAGCAGGTAGTAGAGCGTTATGCCGTATGAGTATATGTCGGCGGTATTGGCGTAGCGGCGGTTGGTGCGCTGAACGTTCCATACTTCGGGCGCTATGAAAGGCTGAGTGCCCGCGAGGGTAGAGCAGCTGCTCGATTCGCCCTGTTTCGATACGCCGAAATCCCCCAGCAGGTAATCGCCGTTTTCGTCGATGAATATGTTCTCTACCTTTACGTCGCGGTGGAGCATATTTATATCGTGCATAGCTTTCAGCGCGGCGGCTATCTGCATGGCAAGCTTCTGCACCTGCGCGGTATCGAGCGCCCCGCTGCGCTTCATCTCGTCGGCTAGGGCGGTGTAGTAATTCATCTGTATCAGCACGTCGAAGCCTACAAGCTCGCCGTTATCGCCGCGAATATCCTTTATAGAGTCGGCTATGCAGTGAACGAGGTAGGGGTAGCCCGCGAGCTTGTGCATATTCTTTATCTCCTGCACCACGGCGCTGCGCCGCTGCTCTATATAGGTCTGCGTATCCACATTCTTCGGCTTCAGCGCGTCGTTTACTATTATCGGTATTATCTTTACCGCCGAGTAAGCTGTTTCGCCGTAAAAATCGCGCCGCAGCTTATACACCTTGCCGAAAGAGCCGCCGCCGATAAAGCTTTCTCTATACCAGTTTTCCCAAAGCGGCTCGTAAGAGCTGAGCCTTTCGCCAATATCC
>DBEZOM010000077.1:0-4538 GCA_048252855.1 Ruminococcus sp. | reverse complement strand
AAATAGTAGTGATATGTCTGCTTTTGGCATTATCTGCCGTATGTTCGGCTACTGAAACGGCTTTCTCGGCGGCGAACCGCATACGCCTGAAAAACATGGCGGCTTCGGGCAGCAAGAGCGCGCAGAAAGCGCTGAAGATCACCGAGAATTTCGATAAAGCGCTTACGGCTATACTCATCGGCAACAACGTCGTGAACATCTCCGCTTCTTCGCTGGCTACGGTGCTTTTTACCGAGCAGTTCGGCAGCGGAAGCGTGGCGGCGGCGACGCTCGTCATGACGGTGCTGGTGCTGATATTCGGCGAGATACTGCCGAAGAGTTTGGCTAAGGAAAACGCCGAGAGCTTCTCTATGCTGATGGCAGCGCCGCTTTCGGTCTGCATGACGATACTCACGCCCGCGATATGGTTCTTCTCAGCTATAAAGCGGCTCGCGACCGCCCTGCTCGGCGGCAAAAAAGAGCAGCCCAGCGTTACTGAAGAAGAGCTGAAATACATAATCGACGAGATAGAGACCGAGGGCGTACTGGAAGAGCAGGAGTCTGACCTCGTGCGCTCGGCGCTCGACTTTGACGAGACATCCATCGGCGAGGTGCTCGTACCGCGCGTGAATATAATCGGCGTAGAGATGCACACCGATATGGAGCGGATAAAAGAAATATTCATGGACAACTGCTACTCGCGTATGCCCGTTTACGAAGGCACTATCGACAGCATCGTCGGCATAATTCATCAGGCAGATTTCTTCAAGCTGTACCTTTCAGGCAGCGGCGAGGGCATCGAGAGCATAATGAACAAGCCTATATTCATACCCGAAAGCAAGCGCATTTCCGACGTTATGAAGCTTATGCAAAAGAAAAAGGCGCACATGGCGGTGGTCATCGACCAGTACGGCGGCACTGAGGGCATCTGCACACTGGAGGACATAATAGAAGAGCTGGTGGGCGATATTTACGACGAGCGCGACGAGGTGGACGATTCTTTCAAGGTACTGGGCGATAACCGCTGGCAGGTATCGGCTGAGCTTTCGGTATCAGACTTTCTCGAAAAAGCCGACCTCGACGAAGACCTTATCGAAGCCGACTCAAACTCGCTGGGCGGCTGGGTGATTGAGAAGATAGACCGCTTTCCCGAAAACGGCGAGCGCGTGATAATAGAGCCTTTCATCGTAACGGTAAAGATGGAGGACGCGCAGCGCATAGATTCGCTGACGATAGAGCGCTCGGAAGAGCCGCCGCAGGATAACGATACGGAGGAATAAAAATATGCCGAAGAAGATAAAAAACAACGCCTTACAGAAATACGAAAAGGCAAACTGCATACTCTCAGTAGTGCTGATGGCGGCGGGGCTGGGCTTTTCCATCTCGCTGATAACGCTGCTTTCAGACGTTATGAACGAGGAAAGCAAGTACGGCTGCTACGTCATAGCGGGCTGCTATCTGCTCTTCACGCTGCTGGCTTTGGCGCACTGCATACAGGGCGTAGTCGCTTACAAAAAGACCGAGAGCTATTCGGCAATATTCCGCTCGATAGGCTCGGGCGCGGCATTTTTCGCGGGGCTGGTGAACGCGCAGTTTATGACGGTAATGACGCTTTCGGCTATGGGCAAGACATCTGCCGCCGAAAAAGCGATAGGCAGCCGCACTATGGACGAATTTGTACGATCTCAGCGCTCGTCATGGGTGCTTCTGATATGCGCCATAGCGCTCACTATACTAATAGGCGCGGCGGCGGCTGTTAGACTTATAAAAGGAAAGGCTAGGTAATGTAAAAATGGAAAAGGCAATGACTATATCATACGAGATAGACGACGCGCTTTATCTCAACATAACCAACAAGTGCCCCTGCAACTGCACTTTCTGCATACGCAACAACGGCGACGGCGCTTACGGCTCTGACCCGCTTTGGCTGGAGCATCAGCCCACGCTTGAGGAGATAAAGGCAGACCTCGCAAAGCGCGACCTTGCCGCCTACCGCCAGATAGTTTTTTGCGGATACGGCGAGCCTACCTGCGAGCTTGAGCTGCTGAAAGACACCGCGCGCTATATAAAGTCGGTATGTAAGACGCCTATGCGCATAAACACCAACGGGCTTTCAGACCTCATAAACAAGCGCGACACCGCTCCCGAATTTGCAGGGCTGATAGACGTTATCTCGATAAGCCTGAACGCGCCTACTAAGGAAGAGTACGAGGCGGTAACGCGCCCCTCTTTTAAAGACGCCGACAGCTTCGGCGCTATGCTGAAATTTGCGCAGGAGGTAAAAAAATACGTTCCGCAGGTGATGTTCACGGTGGTAGACATAATCGGCGAGGACGAGATAAAGCGCTCGCAGAAAGTAGCGGACAGCGTAGGCATACACCTGCGCGTGCGCGAAATGATAACTGATTGAGCGTCTATGTAAACGATTTGTAAATGATATATTAACTTTTATATTTTGCTCAACGATCCGCTTTCGCAAAGCATCTAACTTATGAGGAACGAAAAAGTGAGAGTTCCGAAACTGTGAAGTTATTTTGGCAAACGCGAAAACGGGTCGTTTATTTTGTCAAAAAAACGGGAAAATTATTTCAACATAGGAGAATGTACATCAGCTTATGAAAAAAGAAGAGATCAAAGCCTTAGTCTTACAGGCTAAGGAGGGAAACAGAGAAGCTTTCGGCAGGCTATACGCAGAGGTCGGCAGATCGGTGTATTTCAACTGCCTAAAGCTTATCGGCAGCGCGCAGGAAGCGCAGGACGCTGTGCAGGACACCTTCATGACGGCGTTGCTGAAACTCGGCGAGCTGAGAGAGCCTGAAAATTTCTCAGCATGGGTAAACCGCATAGCTATAAACAAATGCAGGGCGTATTTCAGAAAGCCTGCGGCGGAAGAGCTTACAGACGAAGCGCTGGAGGTGATACCCGACGAGGGGCTCATACCCGAAGAATACGCCGCCGACGTGCAGAAGCGCCGCGTTATAATGCAGATAATAGACCGCGAGCTTACCGCCGAGCAGCGCCGCAGCGTTATACTCTACTACTTCGACTCGCTCAGCGTGGAAGAGATAGCGCAGATAATGGAGTGCCCAAGCGGCACAGTAACTTCGCGCCTTAGCGCCGCCAGAAAGAAGATAAAGGAGGCGGTGCTCATTTACGAGAAAAAGACCGACGACAGACTGCACGCAGTCCTGCCCGTACCCGTGCTCACAAGGCTGCTGCTTGCGGAATCGCAGGATATGCCGCTGCCGCCGCTTTCCGTTTTCGGAGGAGATACCCCGAACGCCGATACTTCACAGAATACGCAAAATACTCAGAACTCACAGAACTCTCACGCAGATACCGTTCCCGAAAATACATCGGCAAAAGCCGTATCGGGAGGAAAAACTATGTTATCAACAGTTAAAGCAAAAGTAATCGCGGGAGTATGCGCGGCAGTGATAGTCGGCGGAGGTATAGCCGTCGCGGTAAACATGGGCGGCAAGCCCGAAAAGGCGGACGAAAAGCCCGCGGCTTCGCGCAAAGCGGAGAGCGAGGACAACGGCGCGGGAGATATTAACGATATTGACGACATCGACGAAAATGACGTGGAGAACGCGCTGGAAAGCTTAGCCGCCGAAGAGAACGAAAGCTCTGACGAAGCCTATGCCGAGCCGCAGGCTATGCCTACCGAGCCGAGCAGCGAGATAACCTCAGCCGCTATGGGCTCGGGACTTTTGCAGATAGGCAGCGACATTTTTCAGGTGGGCGGCAAGATAACGGTAGCCGAGCTTTACGAGCAGTATTCCGATAAGTACGATTTCACTTACGGCGGTGGAACTTACGAGGAAAACAAGGACAACCTGCTGGAGTATGACGTTGGCGGCGACGACAGCGTTCTTACAGGCGAACCCTGGTACACTCTGCACTCGCTTACGCTCACGCCGAAAGGCAGCAGCAAGAACCGCATAGCCGTATACCCCGCGAACCTCAGCGACCCGAACGGCAAAGTTACCGTAGAGAACGCATATGTGGTTTGGGCAAAAGAGCTTGACGACGAGTACGACGTAGGCTGCGACACCCCCGCATGGCTGCCGCACGGCCTGCTCACCCGCCTGAACGACCTCATCTACAAGCACGACGTTGACGACTGCGTAAGCGCGGAGGAGATAACGGCTGCGGACATTGCCGCTTTCTTCGAGCAGAACGGCATGAGCTACGACAGCGAGATACACATATCGGGCAGCTACCTTTCATATGTATACACCAAGCCGAGCGCCGAAAACGCCGGCAGATACGGCGTGAGCAGCGACGGCACGGTGTACACGGGAGGCATGACGGGCGAAGCCACCGCTACGGGGCTTACTCCCCTCTACTCGCTGCGCATGACCATCGACCCCAACACCGACAAGATGTATGATGTAAGGCTTGAGCTGATAGATTTTATATAATATATAAGGTATATCCAAACAGCAAACTGCCCCTGCGGACGAAAACGCGGGGGCTTTTTTGCGCGACGTTGACATTTTGCGGCGGGTGTGATATAATTATTTTAATTTAATATAGTATACATAATGGTATGC
>DBEZOM010000076.1:0-6146 GCA_048252855.1 Ruminococcus sp. | reverse complement strand
GGTTCCAGATGTTCTTAGCGTATTCGTCAACAGCTCTGTCGGCGGAGAATATGCCTGCGCCTGCGATGTTCATAAGGCTCATCTTAGCCCACTTCTCAGCGTCGGCGTAGCTCTCGCTCGCTCTTCTCTGCGCGTCCTGATAGGAAGCGAAGTCTGCGAACGCCATGTAGGTGTCGGTAGTCTTGAGCGAATTAGCTATTTCGTGGAACTGCTCGCCGTTTATGCCCGAAACGAGTCTGTCAACAGCGGCTCTCAGCACGCCGTTAGAGTTGTAAACGTCGATAGGCTTGTAATTCGGCTTAGCAGCCTCTACCTCGTCAACATTCATGCCGAAGAGGAGGATATTCTCGTCGCCTACCTGCTCGTGTATCTCTACGTTAGCTCCGTCGAGAGTACCGAGGGTGATAGCGCCGTTTATCATAAGCTTCATGTTGCCGGTACCCGAAGCCTCAGTACCTGCGAGCGAGATCTGCTCGGAGATGTTGGCGGCGGGCATGAGTATCTCAGAGAGGGATACGCAGTAGTCTTCCATGAAGATAACGTTCAGCTTCTTATTCAGCTTAGGATCTTTTCTCAGCTCCTGCGAGATGTTCCAGATCAGCTTGATTATCTGCTTAGCCATGTAGTATCCGGGGGCAGCCTTAGCCGCGAAGATGTAGGTCTTGGGCACGAAAGGTGCGTCGGGGTTGGCCTTGAGGTAATTGTACTCAGCGATGATGTTGAGAGCGTTGAGCTGCTGGCGCTTGTACTCGTGCAGGCGCTTTACCTGTACGTCGAAGATAGAGTCGGTATTGAGGGCAACGCCGTACTGGTTCTTTACATACTTAGCGAAGCGCTCTTTGTTTTCCTTCTTTATCTTGGTCAGCTTTTCGAGTACGGCCTTATCGTCGGCAAATGCCTTGAACTTGCTAAGCTCGGAAGCGTCCTTGAGGAAGCCGTCGCCTATGCAGTCCTTGAGCAGCGAGGTAAGACCCTCGTTCGACTGATACAGCCATCTTCTGTAAGCGATACCGTTGGTAACGTTGGTGAACTTTTCGGGAGTGTACTGATACTCGTCCTTGAAAGTTTCCTTCTTGATTATCTCAGAATGTATCTTAGCAACGCCGTTTACATGGTGCGAAGCGTGTACGCAGAGGGTAGCCATCTTTACCATGTTGTTCTCGATGATGGACATATGAGTGACCTTGCCCTCGTCATGATACATATCCCAGAGCTTCTTGCAGTATCTCTCGTTTATCTCTACGATGATGGAGAAGATTCTCGGGGTAACGCTCTTGAGCAGGTTGCAGTCCCACTTTTCGAGAGCTTCGGGCATTACGGTGTGGTTGGTGTAAGCAAAGGTGTGAGTAACGATGTCCCAAGCCTTGTCCCAGTCGTAGCCGCAGTCGTCGAGCAGTATTCTCATCAGCTCGGGGATAGCGAGGGTGGGGTGGGTATCGTTGATGTGGATAGCTACCTTATCGGCGAGGTTATCCATAGTGCCGTAAACGTTCATGTGGGTGTTTACGATGTCGCCTACGGAAGCTGCCACGAGGAAATACTGCTGGCGCAGACGCAGCGACTTGCCCTCAGCGTGGTTATCGTTAGGATAAAGCACCTTAGTGATAGCCTGCGACATGATGTTTCTGCCAAGAGCCTTAGAATAATCGCCCTTGTTGAACATAGCCATATCGAAAGAGGGAACTTCCGCTTTCCAAAGGCGCAGCTTAGAAACAGCCTCGCTGTCGTAGCCCGAAACGAACATATCGTAAGGTACTGCGAGTACAGAGGTGTAGTTTTCCAGCTCTACGCAGTGGAAGTTGTTATCCCAGTATTCTTTAAGGTTGCCGTCGAACTTAACTTCGATAGCGGCGCTGGGTACGGGAACGAGCATAGCGGAACCGCCGGGCAGCCAGTTATCGGGCAGCTCGGTCTGCCAGCCGTCTTCCAGCTTCTGCTTAAAGATGCCGTATTCGTAAAGAATGGAGTAGCCGGTAGCGTGGTAGCCGTCGGCAGCCAGCGCGTCGAGGTAGCAGGCAGCAAGTCTTCCCAGACCGCCGTTGCCCAGACCTGCGTCAGGCTCCATTTCGTAAATGCCGTTTATAGAAATGCCGAAGTCCTTGAGCATAGCGACTGTTTCGTCTACCATCTCGAGGTTGTAGATGCTGGTCTTGAGGCTTCTGCCCATCAGGAACTCCATCGAAAGGTAGTAGACCTTCTTCTTACCCTCAGATCTGTTTTTAACTGTAAAGTGGCGGCGCTTAGCCTTTAAGATACCTACTACTATTTTGGTAAGAGCCTCGTATACCTGCTGGTCGGAAGCTTCTTCGGGAGTCGTCTGGAAGTCGTCATGAAGAACCTGAACGAATTTCTGCTTCAGCTCTTCTTTAGAGATCGTTTTCGGCTCCGGTGCTTTAACTGCTTTAGCCATATCATTTCCTCCTATATTTCCTTTCGCATCGGCAATGTTCTCATACATATAAAAAAGCCATAGATAGCCTTTCCGAAAACGTTTAACCGATACATTTATTCTATCATACCACATTTTGCCCGCAATTTCATCAACAAAACGTGAATTGATTACATATTTTGCGCGCATTTTCGTCCATGAAAGCCCGCGCATAATGCCCCATATACTATTATATGTCTAAACTGCACATATGTCAAGGGGTAAGTTTGTTAAAAGTGCCTATCATAATAAATCTTTGGAGATTTTCACTATTCCTAATCAGTACGCCGCCGCAAATTAGTCAAATAAAGCAAAAAAAGAACGGGCGGCTTTTTCAGTCGTCCGTTCGATAGATTCTATTATTTATCTCTGTAATGTGAGCCGCACTGGATTATCTGTATAGTTTCGCCGACTATGCGGTAAACTATGCGGTTTTTATCGTCTATACGCCTGCTCCAGTAAGATGATAGGTCGCCCGAGAGCCGCTCGGGCTTGCCGATACCGTCGTAACCGTTGCGGTCGATGTCGTCGATAAGCTTTAGTATACGCCGCAAAGTTTTCTTATCCTGCGACTCCCAGTAGGTGTAGTCTTCCCATGCGTCGTCTGAAAAGGCTTTTATCATATGTCAGTCAGCCTTTCCTATCTCGTGCACTGTGCCGCCCGTTTTTTCCATCTGCTCAGCCGAGCGCCTTAAACGCTCCATATTCGCCGCGGAATAAAAGGGGTCGTTCGCGTTTACTTCAAAGGGTATGCGCTGCTCCATAACTGCTTTTTTTGCAAAAACGCATATCGCCGTGGTCATCGACATACCCAGGTCGTCGCAAAGCGCGTCGAAAGACTTTTTCAGATTTTCGTCCATGCGTATATTCAAATTCGTCTGTGCCATACAGAGCACCACCTTTCCTACTACCATTATATCACGCCGGCGACTTTTTGTCAACACATTGCAATAAAATTTTGTGGCAGTTTCGCCTCACTCCGCCTTAACGACAAGCTTATCGTCCTGCGCGTCTACCAGCACCAGCTTTATTCCGCTCTCGCCCTTTTCTACCATTATCTCGGCGAGAGGGTCTTCCACTTCTTCGCGAATGACCTTGCGTATATCTCTGCCGCCGAGCTTTTTGCCGTAGGCCTTTTTCGCGATGAGCGCGGTCGCCGCGGGCTTGTATGCCAGCGATATTCCCTGCTCTTCAAGCGGCTCGCGCATCTCGTCCAGCATCAGGGCGGCTATCTTGCCGTAGTCCTCCTCCGTAAGCGGATTGAAAACTACTACCTCGTCCACTCTGCCGAGGAACTCGGGGCGCAGGAACTCGCCCAGCGCTTTCATAGCCTTGTCCTTAGAGATCTCAGCCTGCGTTTTGTTAAAGCCAACGCCTGTATCTCTGTCGGTAGAGCCTGCATTAGATGTCATAACTATAACTGTATTTTGGAACGAAACGGGTCTGCCCTGCGAATCGTGTATCTGTCCTTCGTCCAGTATTTGGAGAAGAATGTTCATAACGTCGGGGTGCGCTTTCTCTATCTCGTCGAAAAGCACTACCGAATACGGGCGGCGGCGAACCTTTTCCGTAAGCTGGCCCGCTTCGTCAAAGCCGACATAGCCCGGAGGCGAACCGATGAGCTTGCTCACCGAATGTTTCTCCATGTACTCCGACATATCTACCCTTATCAGCGGCTCGTTTTCGTCGAAGAGCGTTTCGCCCAGCACCTTTACAAGCTCGGTCTTGCCGACGCCGGTAGGGCCTACGAATATGAACGAGGCGGGGCGTATGCGCTTTGAAAGATGTATGCGGCTGCGGCGGATAGCTGCGCTGACCGCCTTTATGGCTTCCTCCTGACCGATAACGCGCGCCGAAAGTATCTCGGGCAGACTGCGTATCTTCTCAAACTCGGTAGCCTCGATCTTGCTGGCGGGTATGCCCGTCCAAACTTCTATCACCTGCGCGAGGTCTTTTTCCGTTACCTGCGCGGCGTCCGCCTGCGGCTTCAACTCTTCCAGACGGTTTGAAATGCGCATCTGGTTCATCTTAAGCTCGGCGATCTTTTCGTAATCGGGGTTTTCTTCCTTTTCGCTGCTGCTTTCGGCTTCCTCAACCGCGAGGTCTGCCGCCGCCGACTCGTCCGTCAGCTTTTCAAACTCCTCCAGCGCGCTGTTTCGTGTGGAGGCGTATGCGCAGGCTTCGTCCAGCAGGTCTATCGCCTTATCGGGCAAATATCTGTCGGTAATGTAGCGCTCAGAAAGCTGCACACACTCGCGGATTATCGCATCCGAAACGTGTATCTTGTGGTGCGCTTCGTAATATTTCTTTATGCCCTCGAGCATACGGCAGGCGTCGGCGATCGTCGGTTCGTTGACCGTTACGGGCTGAAAACGCCGCTCGAGCGCCGCGTCTTTCTCGATGTACTTGCGGTACTCGCTGAAAGTTGTCGCGCCGATGACCTGTACCTCGCCGCGCGAAAGCGCAGGCTTTAGGATATTTGAAGCGCTCATGCTGCCCTCAGAGTCGCCCGTGCCGACGATGGAATGTACCTCGTCGATGAAAAGTATAACGTTGCCCAGCCGCTTGACTTCCTCGATAAGCCCTTTCATGCGGCTCTCGAACTGTCCGCGGAACTGCGTGCCCGCTACCAGCGCAGCCATGTCGAGCAGGTAAACGGTCTTGTCGTGCAGACGGTAGGGCACGTCGCCCGAGCTGATGCGCTGAGCTATGCCCTCGGCTATCGCGGTCTTACCGACGCCCGGCTCGCCTATCAGGCAGGGGTTGTTTTTCTGACGGCGCGAGAGTATCTGAATAACGCGGTCGATCTCGCGCTCGCGCCCGATAACGTTATCCATATTGCCGCTGGCAGCCTTTTCCGAGAGGTTGGTGCAGTAGGTGTTGAGGTATTTCAGCTTTGGCTTCGGCTTATCCTTTGCGGGCTTTTTCGCAAACGACTCAGACTGGGCAGGTTCGCCCTCGGGGGTCTGAGCGGGGGGCATAGCCGCGCCGCCGAAGAGCTTTTCGACGTTGCCCATGAGGTTTCCGAAAAGCTCGGGGAGGGTGCTGCTGCCGCCGTTTTCAAAAGACTCGCCCTCGTCGAAGAGATCGCTGGTAGCGTTAGCCATTTCCTCCAGATCTTCATCGCTGATACCCATTCTTTTGATGTATTCATCGACCTGCGGGATACCCGCTTCTTTGGCGCAGACGATGCAGAGGCCTTTACCGAGGCCATTGCCGCCGTCGTTGTGGTCGTGAGCGCCCATTTGGGAAATAAAGACAACGGCAGGGCGTTTGCCGCACTTAGAGCACATCAGCATATTTCATTTCATCCTTTCCTTAGGCAAAAAGCCAGTATATATAAAATAGTAGAAGTCTAAAAAATAATAAAGTAATAATCCAAATCACCGTAAAAGTCGCGGTGCAAACGTCGAGCACGAACTAACGAAAAGCGTGAAGATAAAAAAAGCGCGTGCTCAAGCGGCGCGCCAGCCGCTTGCGGGGTCGAGGGGCAGAGCCCATCGTCGCGCTCCGCAGAGCGCGAAACTCCAAGACCGAAGGGCGCTCCGCATAGGGTGAATTGGAAAACAGTCCGGTGGACTGTTTTCCAAGAGGGGCATGCCCTGCAAGGGAGGGCTGCCCCTAGTCCGTCGCCCAAACAAAGCAGACCTTCAAGGGCGCAAGCCCTTGAACGAACCCAGTAAAAGCCCCCAACCCAAAACCCAACACACACACCCAC